>NZ_JBSRVI010000026.1:0-9978 GCF_055134445.1 Arcticibacterium sp. | reverse complement strand
CTCCAACATGGTAAAAATTGCGAGAGGTTGTATAACGAATGATGTCATGAGTAATCAAGAAATAGGAAGAGAAGCATAGTTCATCAATAATGCGCAGCTCTTTAGCAACCCGCTGTTTTGCTTCTTTATTGTTATTGCCATACCGGCGCTGCATACCAGAAACTGCTAGCTTTTCTAGCAACAGCTTATCGTCATATGCATTCCCAGTAAAAAATTTTTTGTTGCGTACAATGGTGAAGTCAAAATTGAAACTGCACTGAGACAGCAATTTCTCAGTTGCCACAAGTATTTCCGGAAATCGATAAAATTTGTTAATCATATCTTTTCTTTCCGGCATCTTTTCCCAGGAATTGGCCACCATGGATTTTGTAACCTTAGAATAGATAAGATTGCGGTCAACTGCTCTTAGTTGCTGGTGCAGCTGGTAGTCATTTTCGTTTTTCACGGTGACTGGCCACAAGATTACGTACCGATCAAAATTAGATCTTGGTTCGAGACTTATTTTGTTAATTTGATCAGGTCTGATACCCATAAACTCATTTTCGCGCAGACGCCTGATTTCTATTGCACCGAGAGGATATACAATAAATACCTGATTGAATTCAGGTGCAAATTTTGGGAGAGGCTGTTTATTTCTGTTTGCAGTTGTCATGTGCTCATTGAGCTCTGCAAAGCCAGCTTCATTCCTTGCTATTCCGATATACAATAAAGTATCTCCATTTCTGTATTCCATCCCAACAAGACCATTGATACCCTTTTCTCTGCATTTCTTAATAAATGGGAATATGGCGGAAGAGTTGTTAATGTCTGTCAGGACTGCTGTGTCATGCCCATGGCTTATAATAAGATCGGTCAGGTCATCCAGGCTAATGGTGCCATAACGCAAACTGAAATAGGAGTGGAGATTTAAAAGCATGTTACTTAAATGGCAAGTAGTTCATTATAATTTTTAACTTTGTTCCTAATGGTATCATTTATATGATTCTAATTGTAACAATATTAAAATGGAAGAGCAAGAAATATTTTTAAAAGAGAATCTGAGATTTCTCCGGAATCGGAAAAATCTTATCCAGGAAGATCTTGCAGAAGACTTGGGGATGACGAGGGTCAAACTTCATGCAATTGAAAGTGGAAAGACCGCAAATCCAGTGATAGGAGATGTAATTAAAATTGCAAAATATTTTAAGCTAGCAACGGACACTCTTCTGACTGTGAACCTAATGCGGTTAGGTGAATTGAAGTTGCGGGAACTTGAATCTGGAACAGATGTATACCTGACAGGTAAGAATGTAAGAGTACTGGCAATCACTGTTAACCAGGAGGATAAGGAAAATGTCGAGTACGTACCGATAAAAGCAAAAGCAGGTTATCGTACGGGATACAGTGATCCTGAATATTTGGCAACGCTACCGAAGTTTAGCTTTCCTAACCTTCCAGCCGGTGGAACCTTCAGAATGTTCCCAACTACTGGTGACTCCATGCTGCCAATTCCGGAAGGGAGCGATATCCTAGCCAGGTATGTTCAAAACTGGAAAGAGCTAAGATCCGGGAGTTTGGGTATTGTTATCTTGAAAGGCGAGCAAGATTTTGTTTTTAAGGAAATCACCGTTTTAGCACAAGGATTATCGCTGCATTCATTTAATAAGCTTTATGATGACTACCATGTTGACTTTTCAGATGTTCTTGAAATTTGGGAGTATCATAGTTTTCATAGCAAAGTGCTTCCGGAGCCGGTTACAGATCTGAATCTTGTCATTCGTGAGATCAGGCAATTGACGATACATGCTGAACGAGAAGTCTCTTTGTAGATGTCGATTCTTTCTTCGTACTAATAATTTTTACTGTATAGATAAATATTATTAGTACATTAGCCAGAGATATATAAACCACAAAACCATAATGCAAAGTTCCATTACCAACCGTCTTATTTCTGTTTTAACAGAAGTAGAAATGGAAGATATGTACCATCAACTGGCTAGTAAATTGGGTAAATCTCAGTTGGAGAAATCGGAGGAGACAGCTGTGATAAAGGAACTTCCTGAATTGAAGATAGACTTGGGAGCTCAGTGTAAGCGTAAAAGAGAGCGACTTGGCTTAACAGTATATGCTGTTGCAAAGAATTCCGGGATTCTTCAAAATCAGGTAAAGGCGATAGAAGAGGGCCAAGGGTATAACATTGATGCGTTGCTTAAACTTACTGCTTCTCTTGAACTAAATGTCATGTTAATTGACTCAAAAAAAAGCGTGTAGGAGTCTAGTGTTAATTTAATGAATAGAGGAATAATGGATAAATACGCTAAGACAAATGATTTAATTAAGGATAAAATTCAAGATATATTTGATCCAACGACTAATGAAATTACAAATAGGATATACAGTTATGCTTATATTGATGAACAATTCTTCCAAAAATTTGATGATTTTGTAAATTTTGCAGAGAATGAACAAGCATTTTTGAAATCTAAGGGGTTTCTGTTAAATGAGGTCCATTTTTACTTTACAGAAAATGAGGAAAAAGATGCTTTTGGCGGTATTCAATATGGACTTAATCAGTCAGAGGATTTATCTCTCGTTACAGTAAGTAAAGGTCTTATTGAAAGACATATAAAATACTGTGATCTCATTTCCAGTCAGTTGAGCAAACTTATTAGGAAAAATAGGCTCCCTAAAGATATTAAGGGAAAAATTGATATTAATGACATTTTAGGAGATTTATCACTTAGCGATTTCTTATTTTTGATTGGTCGAGATTTTGTTTTTAATCATGAAATAGCCCATGTAATTCAATGCGAAGGTAAGCCTAGACCTGTGCCTGGAACAAATCAGATAGATTCAGAAAATACAGCGAGAGTTAAGGAGGATTATTCAGAACGACATCACATAGGAGAGCTTGATGCAGATCAATTTGCTTCAAGAGCAATGTGTAAAAAAGTATTAAATTATTATAATAACCTCCCAGTTGAAAAAAAAACACGTGATAATTTAGCGAATCTAATGGCCTTTGCTCTGTTGGGAATTTACATTTTATTTCATATTCTTTCAAATGAGATGAAATCAAAATTTTTCTTTAAAAATACTAAGCATCCACATCAATCAATCAGAATGCAGGCTATTATTCAGACTGTAAATGAAACATTTGGTTTATATACCCCAAGTGGATATATATTTAACAAACATCGAATGACAAGCATTTTTTCTAATCTGTCAGTTCAAGTAACTGGATCCGTAGAGAATTTTTTAGCTCATATTAATCCAAAGAATATTTCCGTGAAGAGGCAAAAGGATATCTCCAACTATTTAGATGAAATGATGCAGAAAACTATGGAACTAGACTGGACGCTGACAAAAAGAGAAATTGGATAATTCTGATTGTAAGAAAGAGAAGTAAATAGCTATGAGCTTTGACTTATCGCCTGTTTTTTAATCAATAAGCTTAAAATATACATATGCCTACCCTTCATTGGATCGGAAAAGATAAAGTTGTTAATCATCATCTCGATGTTCCATACCGAGTTTTAAATCATCAGTATGGCTTCACTGCGTCAGAAGGACAAGTTTCAAACACAACTGAAAGTGGAAACAAAATCATTCATGGTGATAACTTGGAAGCACTTAAAGCACTCCTGCCAGAGTATGAAGGTAAAATAAAGTGCATATACATTGATCCTCCTTATAATACTGGTAACGAAGGATGGATTTACAACGACAATGTGAATGACCCTAAAATAAAAAAATGGTTGGCTAACGTGGTAGGCAAAGAAGGTGAGGATCTTAGTCGTCATGATAAGTGGCTTTGTATGATGTATCCTCGTTTAAAGCTTCTACAAAAACTTTTGGCAGAAGATGGAGCGATCTTCATTTCTATCGACGACAATGAGGTATTTCTCTTAAAGTTATGCTGTGATGAGATTTTTGGAAAGAATAATTTCGTTGCGCCATTAATATGGAAAAGCAGGCAAAGTGTTGATTCTAGAAATAAGACAGGTATTTCGAATGATCATGAATACGTGCTAGTTTATGGAAAAGGCAACATGACAACTTTCAAAGGAGTAGAAAAGGATCTAGCAAAATTTTCTAACCCTGACAAAGATGAACGAGGACCTTGGCGAAGTGCAGATCTGACGGGAATTGCTACTCAGGCTCAGCGACCAAATTTACATTACGAATTGATAGACCCGGTTACCGGCGTAGTATATGGCTGTCCCGACAAAGGTTGGAGATACGATAGAACTACAATGAAAATTAAAATAGATGAGGGTAGAATTATTTTTCCAAAAAATAGGGTAGGAAGGCCAAGAAATAAAATATTTATGAACGAGATGGAAAGTTCTAATAAAGCTTTCTCTTCAGTAATAACCGCAATGAACACAGGAGATGGATCCAAGGAACTTAAGGAAGTACTTAACTCTGCGGATTTTGCTTTTCCAAAACCATCGGAGCTAATTGGATTCCTTTTAGATCAAATTAGCGATCACGATTCTATTATACTCGATTCCTTTGCTGGCTCGGGTACCACAGCACACGCGGTTTTCAATCTTAATAAACAAGATGGAGGAAGCCGTAAAGTGATACTAGTGGAAATGGAAAATTATGCAGAAACAATTACTGCTGAACGTGTAAAAAGGATAATCAAAGGCTACGGAGAAGGAGCAAAAGTTATTGAAGGTGTTGGAGGAGAATTCGACTACTACACCTTAGGAGAGCCTCTTTTTGACGAATATAGCAATCTCAATGAATCAGTCGGATTAGAGCGAATTAGAGAATATGTATGGTATTCTGAGACCCGATCCAGTTATTTAGTCCATCAATCCAGTGATTTCTTACTTGGTAAAAAGGATGAATGTGCATATTATTTCTACTATAAGGCAGATTCACTGACAGAGCTTGACTTTGATTTTTTGTCGCTGATAGATGTTAAGGCTGATCAATATGTGATCTATGCGGACAACTGTCTGTTAACAGACGAGTTTATGCAGTCAAAAAACATCATTTTTAAGAAAATCCCACGTGATATAACCCGCTTCTAATAATAATGGAGTTAAAAAGTTACCAACAAGACGTACTCAACGATCTACGTGCGTATTTTGATTATTTAATAGTTGATCAGGATCCGGCGATAGCATTTGATCAATATTGGGAAGACCGGATCGGGCAATACAATCCTCTTACGCGCAAGGGAATGCGCCCGTATATAAAAACAATTCCTGGTGCAGTTCACTTATGTATCAAAGTGCCGACTGCTGGTGGGAAGACGTTCATTGCATGTAATGCTTTAAAGACAATTTTTGACAGGTTGCCGCAAGATGAACCCAAAGCGGTAGTTTGGCTTGTTCCATGGAGTAATTTACTAGAACAAACTGTTGCAAGTCTTAGCAATCCTAACCACCCGTATCGGCAAAAAATCAACAGTCTGTTCAATCACCGGGTTGAAGTCTACGACAAAAACAAGCTGTTACAAGGTGCAAGTTTTAATCCTGGAATCGTAAGGGAGCAACTAAGCATCTTCGTAATGAGCTTTGCCAGCCTGCGAGCTAGAAATAAAGATGATCGGAAAGTATATCAGGAAAATGGTCAACTGGCTCCTTTTCTAGAACAGCTTACAGATAAAGAGCACATTCTTGAAAATACGGATGAGACGGCGCTCATCAATGTAATCCGCAGCTTTAATCCTGTCGTTGTTGTCGATGAAAGCCATAATGCCGAAAGTGACCTGAGCATTGATATGCTTAAAGCTTTAAATCCAAGCTACATCCTGGATTTGACGGCAACTCCAAAGGTAAATGCCAATATAGTAAGTATGGTTTCTGCTATGAAGCTCAAAAAAGAGCACATGGTGAAGTTGCCCATTATTGCTTACAACCATCGTGAAAAAACGGAAGTAATTGATAGTGCCTTGCATTTGCGGCATAGTCTGGAACAGATGGCGCTGGCAGAGCAAAAGGAAGGTGGGAAGTACATTCGTCCAATCGTGTTATTTCAGGCTCAACCGAGAACTGATGAAGACAATACGACTTTTGAAAAGTTGAAAGCATTGCTGATTAAAGCTAAAATTCCGGAAGAGCAAATAAAAATTAAAACTGCTACAATCAATGAATTGAAAGGAGTTGATCTATTATCTCCTGAATGTCCTGTCCGGTATATTATCACAGTAAATGCATTAAAGGAAGGGTGGGATTGTCCCTTCGCATATGTGCTGGCATCTTTGGCAGACAGATCTTCTGCGGTTGATGTAGAGCAGATCTTGGGTCGGGTTCTGAGGCAGCCATACGTCACTGCACACAAACAGACATTGTTGAATATGTCATATGTGCTGACCGCTTCTCTTAAATTTGATACTACCCTACAAAATATTATTAAAGGTTTACAGGCAGCAGGGTTTAGCGAGAAAGATTACCGAGCTGAAAACAAAGTTACACCGGAGGATTTGGTGGCGGCAAAAGAAAAGGAGATACAAGACGAACTTTTTGGAAGTGATGACCAGAGATCTATCGACGATATTAATCCGGATAAAATATCATTCGATCCGGAGCAAGTTAATTCGTTTCACAAGAAGGATGGCGATTCTTCTCTTTTAAATGAAATTATAGGAATAGCTGAACAAGAGGCGACAAGTTCAGCAGAACAAATGAAACGCCTGGAAACTAATCCTGTTGATCCAATATTTACCGAAATGGCCGACAAAGTTGTGTTTTATGGTATGCGTTCTGATGTTGCAGATATTGCTAAGACGTTGGTTCTTCCAGAGTTTTATATTCAAATACCAACTGGTGGACTTTTAGATGGTATGGAGGGGAACACCAAGGTAACAAGAAATAGTTTGCTTGGTGGTTTTAGACTCACTGGAAATGATACCAATATTAGCTTTGAAACCTTAGCTGCGGAGGTTTACAAAATTGACATCGAAACCGGGGTTACAAACGAAAGTTACAGACCATCAGCTTCAAAGATCAAAAAGGGCGAAGCGCGTAATTTTTTAATGGAGTATATCCTTGCTAAACCTAAAAGCAATCAGATCACTGATATCGCACATTTACTTCGCAAGCATCTTGGTGATCTAAGCCCCATATCGGAACCAGATATTACGAAATATCTAACAAGAGTGCTAGAAGATCTTTCGTCCGATGATTTTCAAGAAATCATGAATCGGGAATTAACTTTTGCCAGGGTGTTGAAGCAGAAGATTCATGGATTTATGGATGAGTATGCGGAAAACCGTTTTAGGAAGGACTTGGAAACTGGCAAAATTTTTATGAAGCCAATCTGGAGATTTCAGGAGCATATTGTACCTGGACAGGTCGGAAATGACATTATCAATTCTTTGTATGAGAAAGAAGGTAGTATTAATTCATTTGAGTACAAGATCATTCTTGACGTGGCCAGCATGGATAATGTGGTTTTTTGGCATCGAAACATTGTAAAGGGAAAAGGATTTTCTGTAAACGGATTTAAATCGAACCACTATCCAGATTTTATTATCCTGACTAAGTCAGGAAAGGTTGTCCTTCTGGAAACCAAGGGAGATGATCGAGATAATTCTGACAGCCGAGCTAAGGTGAGGTTAGGTAGTATTTGGGCATCCAATGCTGGACCAAACTTTAAATACTATATGGTATTTGAAAAAAATACTGTTGATGGGGCGCTTTCATTGAGTGAGTTTAAGGAAGTTATGGAAGGGTTGTAGAATTATTTTATATATTTAAGACGTTAGATAAAATCCATAATAATTTGGACATTTTGTTTGCGACCTTTAAGTAGTAATATATTCTTTAATAAGATTTATTGTCAATTATCCTCAATTTCGATAAATGAAACACCTGCTCCTCAATAATACCAGTTCAGTATCTTATGACGAAAGTGATCCTGATGACATAAAAGTTTACATAGATGGTAAACTCCATGACTTTAAAGAAAGTAAAGACAATCGGATTGACTATGCAATAGCAACAAAGCGAAATAAATATGCTCAGGCACTAAATAGTCAGTTTGAGAATTTACTTCTATTGACAGGAGCAGGGTCATCCATTGGTTGGGGTAGAGATGGTAAAACAGGTAAATCAATGGTGAACTTATGGGATGGTGCAGAGGCTCTTTTAACAAATGATACATTTGGAAAGTTACTTGGGAAAATAGGTTATGATGAAAAATGGGAGGATGGGTCAATCATAAAAAATCTAGAAAAGGTTTTATCTATGGCAACACCTGCCATTCCATATGTCGATAAGAGAGAGATTGATATTGAGGACTGCGTTAACCGGATAAAGGAATATATCAAAACAGCCTGCCAGTTGGACTTGCCTAATAATTCTCCACACACTTTACTTCTCAATAAGATAACAAAGCGAAAAGTTACTCTACCCAGATTCAAACTGTTTACATTGAATTATGATTCGATGTTTGAACAAGCCGCTTGTGAAAGCAATTTTGCAATCATTGATGGATTCTCTTTTTCGCATCCAAGAATATTCAGTGGTAGAAATTATGATTATGATGTTGTTTCTAGAAATAATAGCCGTGTAAAGGAGGAAGATAATTTTATTCAAAAGGTATTTCACTTATACAAACTACATGGTTCTATCAACTGGGAAAAAATAGATGGAAAGATTGTTCAAAAAGAAAACCCAGAAAACCCTTTAATGATATACCCACATCAATCAAAATATGAAAGTTCATATGAACAGCCATATTTTGAAATGATGTCGAGATTTCAATCGAATCTTAGAAAGGATAATGTTTTTTTAATAACGATAGGATTTAGTTTTGGAGATAAACACATAGTGACAGCAATAGTCGAGGCCTTGGAACAGAATCCTAGTTTTCAGTTAATGATAGTTAATCGGAGTATCGACGAAACAAATGAAAACTTAAAACCTTTCATTGATGCAGCACGAAAGTATTCCAACCTTTCAATAGTTTCGGAGGCATTTGAAGATTTCTCAAAATTTTATCCGGATTTGAAGTCGTATAATCAAGATGATACGAAACAAATTGTAATAAACATACCGACCCATTGATATGACTAGTAGTCCGTTTAATCATAGTCATTTTTTGGGGTATATTAATTTTGTGTCTCCCAACTTTGTTAAGGTCCATTTTCCATCGTCGATCCTGATGAAGACTTTTATTCACCATTCTGAGCCACTGCGTGGCGGTTTAGTTGGAAATTACATAGTCATTGAAGGAGAGGAGAGAGGATTTTTAGGTAAAATATTAGAAATTTCTTTACCAGAAAAGGAACGGTTAGAATTAAGTGAAAGGACATTTTCTACTAAGGAATTTCATCCGATTGGTAGGATTGAAATTTTACTTAGTTTTGATTTATTCAATCCAGAATGTATTGAAAAGGGGGTAAATAGCCTACCATTGATTGGATCAAAGGTGTTTATTTGCTCAACTGAATTTTTATCAACACATTTTAAAACTTTTGGAATAAAACCTGAAAATATAGAAAATTCACCAACATTTAGAATGGGGAATTTGATATATGATAAAAATGTACCTGTTGATATTTCTTTACAGGCTTTATTTAGCCGTCATTGTGCGGTTGTTGGCACTACTGGAGGAGGGAAAAGTTATACGATAAGTAAATTTATTGAAGGAATTATTTCCTCAAATGCGAAAGCGATTATTCTTGATCCTACTGGTGAGTACTCTTCCTTTGACAATCATCCAAAAGTTGACCATTCCGTATTGATTAGTGATAGCTATTTCCCATACCAAAATTTAACCATAAATGATTTTTTTGTTTTGTTTAGACCGTCAGGTCAGGTTCAACAACCAGTATTATTAGAGGCAATAAAGTCCCTTAAAGTAGCTCATTGTTTAATGGCAAATATTCCAGATAATGGGCATTCGAATAATGGAGTCAACGATATTTTTACTTTTAGAGAACAGCATGTTATTTTAAACAATGGTGTTGTTGTCAAACAAAGTAATTTCACTGCCCCATATAATAATGCTTATTTTACTTACAAATCGGTA
>NZ_JBSRVI010000025.1:0-7154 GCF_055134445.1 Arcticibacterium sp. | reverse complement strand
GCATCAAAGTCATATTCTTTTCTTTTGTAAGAAGGTTTGACTACCGTAAGTTCCGCCTCAAAAGAAATGGTCGTGAAGCCTTTTTTCCCTTTCTTCGCTTTTTTTATTTTCCCATCAGCCGTGTAAATGTAATCTTCTGATGATAACCAGCCGGTTCTAAAAGGAAATACATCTTCGCTTGGATCTGTAATAATTTGGGTCGTTCCTGTGCTGATATTCACAAGCCCCAAGCCACTAAAGTCTCCCGTAAACTCATTAAAGTAAATCGTTGATCCAAGCTTATCCCAAGATGGTGCGGATAAAGCACCATTTCTTTTTGAAATTAATTTTGCCTGTCCTGTTTTGTCTAATATATATATTCCTGGGGCATCCTTTTGTTCCGAAACATACGATATTTGAGCACCATCTGGAGAGAAAGCAGGACAGTATTCATTGGCTTCATTGCTCGTAAGCTGCGTTACTTTACTGCTTTCTAAGTCTATTTTGAAAATGTCGTAGTTGTCATAAACGTCACTAGAGTAAATAATTGACTTTCCGTCTGGAGACCAGTCGGGCTCTCTTTCGTCAAAAACACCATGGGTTATTTGAGTCAAATTTGTACCATCTTTGTCAACAGTCCAGATGTGATAATAACCATCTCTAAAAGATTGAAACGCTATTTTATTGCCATCTGGTGACCAAGTAGGTTGACGGTCATCACCCATTCCGTCTGTCAGTTTCTTTGCTTTTCCTCCAGTGGCCGGTAGGAGCCAAATTGTTCCTTGTAAATCCATAGTTATACTACCATTATCTGGAGAAAGAGCCATGGCCATGTTGGTTCCTTCCGTGACAATAACCTTGGTGGTATCTGACAGGGAAGAAGCCTTTGCAGATATACTTATAGATAAGGTAAGGAATAAAAAGAGATGTATTTTTTTGAAAATGAAATGTCGGAATTTATCTAATGAGCAGATGCTCTGCTCATTAGATTGATGGTATTTATTCATGTAATTGGTTTGAGGGTTACTTTTATAATGAATTAAGCGGAGTAGGTACAAAAACACCTGGAACTGGACTAGGAGCACTTGTATTGGAATTTATTTCGGCTTCGCTATATATCATTCGCTCTGGTAAAAGCTCTCCTTGGGTTGGTGTTAGTTTCACGCCAAAGGTCTCTTTTCTAGTTCTTCTTAAATCATTAAACCCAAGTATCTGACCGTTAAAAGAGATGTATCTCTCCATAAGAATCTCTTTAAGCAAGGCTTCTGAGCTACTTGTTCCAGAGGTGTTCAGTATGCCACCGCTTTCTAAGTCCTGAGTGGTATAGGCTTCATATTTATAAGCATAACCACTTGACATATAGGTTGGGTCTAATCCGCCGCCAGTATTTAGATAAGCTCTGTAAGTGTTTAGGGCTGCTAGAGCCTCTGCTGTTTTACCAAGTCTAGCTTTTGCTTCTGCCTGTGTCAAGATGTTTTCTGCATAAGTTACAAGAGGGTAAGAGGAAGTTTGTCCGAAAATGCCTCTTGAAGAGCTCGTGCTATTTATGTTTGGCATTACAGGAATAACCGTCCCAGTAGAGCTTACTGTAATGTACTGATAATTATATCTAGCGGTCTCATCTGTTTTTACGTTTCCTTTGTAAAGGTCAGAAGCTGGGTTAAGTAACTTTGGAGCCAAAGCACTACTTGCGTTTACATCCCCAACTCTATTTCTTCCAATAAACGCATACATGAAATTTTCGTTTGCATTTAATGAGTTTCCGTGAGGTACCATCATAGACGAGGCGTTTGTTGAAATTCCTTTAAGGCTGGCTGCCTCTGCTAATGCATATTCGCCAGTTTCCAAATAGAACCTAGATTTTAATGTATATGCCGTTTGAAGCCACTTTGCCGAATTACCATTAAAATAAATGTCTGCCACACCTGGAGAAGAGCCAATGCCCGTTTCTAGATCTGCTATGGCTTCATCAAGCAATTTCTGTAAGCTGCCGTAAACAGAAAGCTGAGATTCAAAGGCAGGGTTAGGGAACTTCGTAATATTAGAAGCCTCTGTAAATGGAATGTCCCCAAAACATGCTGCTGCCGTACCTAGAGCATTAACCTTGGTGATTTTGGCTATGGCCTGAAGCAACTTGTTGTTCGTTAGTTCCGCTTTATTGATGATCAATCTGGTTTGTTCTACCACACCTTGATACACAAACCCCCAAACATTGTTAAAATCGGAACCTGTAACATTATAGCTACCCATGTCCTTATACTGTCTGTCGCTTCCAGTCATATAACCAGACCACATGGCGGCTATCCTAGATAGGTGGCCCTCTTGTACAGCGACATTACCTAGCTGAGCTGCCGTAAGTAAAAGTGTGGCCGAAGCATCGGTAGGATTATTGGGATCTGTATTTAAGTTGTCTACTAGTTTCTCACATGAGAATGTCACTGATAAGACGAAAAGTAGAATTAGTATATGAAATGTATTTTTTCTCATTGTTCAATATTTTTTCGATTAACTTTTAGTAATTAGCTCTCAAAGAGAAGATGAAAGAACGTGTGCCTGGAGAATTGAAGTAATCCATGTTTCTTCCTGCAGGTACTCCAGAGATGTTGGTGTCTGGGTCTATTCCAACCACTTTTGTCCATAGGAAAAGGTTACGTCCTGTGAGGGAAAATTCAATAGACTGAAGTTTGGTTTTCTCTCGGAACTTTGGCGTGTTAAGGGTATAAGAAAAGGATGCCTGTCTAAGTCTAGTCCAGCTACCATCGTCTACAAATTGCTCTTTAAGGGAGCCAAAACCACTACCTAATGTAGTATACCATTGTTGGTCTAGTAATACATTTCCAGCTCCAAAGTCTTCAATGTTTCCTCTTACGGTGCTTCCTGCAGCAATAGTTTGACCAGCATAATTTTTTAAGTCTTCTGTCAATGTAACCTCGTTGCCTGTATCTGCATGTGTACCAAAAGTGTACATCACACCTCTGGTTCCATTGAAGTAATCGGCACCTTGAGAAGTTTCAAATAATACATTTAAAGAGAAGTTTTTATACTTAACAGTAGAACCTAAACCTCCAATCCAGTCTGGATTTGGGTTACCCACAACACCTGTGGTAGGGTCGGCAGTCGGGAATCCGTTAGCATCTAAAACTCTTTCGCCAGATTCGTCTACGGCGTATTTACTGCTCCAGAAAACGCCAACTGGTTCGCCTACAACAGCTCTAGCATCAAAAAAGTCGTTAATACCGCCTTGTAAGAAAAGAGACTGTGTTCCTGCTAAATCAAGTACCAAGCTGCGGTTTCTTGTTAAGTTAGCATTGACGCTCCAGTCTAAGCTTTTCTTCTTTAGTATATCATAGCCTAATTCCATTTCAATACCTTTGTTTTGAAGAGAAGCAGCATTGGTGTATTTGGTAGAGAAGCCTGTAGTAGGAGCTAATGTAACGGGTACTAATACATCTTCTATTTTGTTATAATAGTAAGTAGCAGAGGCTTTTAACTTACTTTTTAATAGTCTTAAATCTACCCCTATTTCATATTCTGTTTTTCTCTCAGGCTTAAGATATTGGTCTCCCAATGAGCTTCCTTGACTGAACGCTCCGTTTCCAAACTGTGCTCCAACGAGGTTGTCTCCCCAAGGGCTAGCCGTATAAGTAGTAGAAGAAAAAACTGTGTTAGACCTGTAAGGTAAAGGCTGAACACCCACGATACCGTAAGAAGCCCTTAATTTACCGAAGTTTAGAAAAGAAAGGTTGCTAGCGAAATCATGATTTGTAAAAACCCAAGCTAAATCTGCAGATGGGTAGTAAAAAGTCTTATCTGCTAGGCTACCAAAAGTAGAGGCCGCTTCAGCTGCAACAGATAGATTTAAAAACAGATAATCTTTATAACCTAAATTACCTGTGGCGTATGTTCTTGCCGTTTTAACAGTACTTCTACTGTTTACTGGATTTTTGTTTGATGTTACGGCATTTGAAAAGTTAGCTGGAGCATCTGCAATAAGGAAATTTGTGATGCTGGCACCAATATTATAATACGCTCTGCTGTTATAATTCATTCCTAGAATTACTGCACCAAACAAATCTGGGCTAATATCTCCAGATATTCTAGCTAATACATCTGCGTTGAATTGATTCTCTTTGGTTATTTGGTCTTGATAGTCTCCATTTCCAGCACCTCTGATATCATTTACTGGAAAGTAATTGATTTGGTTATCGGTGTAAGTGTCAATACCAGCTCTTCCTATGATATTAAGCCATTTGGTAGGTTCGTAGTTGAGTTCTGCACTATTTATGAATCTATCCACTTCTGTAGAATTGGTTTGCTCATAAAGAGCCCAAAGTGCGTTGTTGTTTGGTGGATTGGCTCTTGCACCAAGGTAACTTCGATAGCCTCTTTGTCTGTTTTCAATTGGAGAAGCCAATGCACTGCTATAATAACTTCCTTTGTAATCAGAGATATCAAAATCTGCAGGGTTACGTGCTAGACCTACCATTCCGCCAGAGAGATTGTTTCCTCTTTGAATTCTGTCAGAAAAACTCTTGACATAGGAGGAATTTACGCTTAATTTGAAATTATCAGTAAACTGACGCTCCGTATTTAGCCTTATGGAGGTTCTGCTGTAGTTACTATTCCCTCTCTGAATCCCTTTTTGTCTTACGTCTCCTACACTAAAGAAGAAGGTGCCTTTATTGTCTCCTCCACTTATACTAAGAGCGTTATCCCAGTAAGTTCCAGTTTGAAAAACTTGGTCGTAGTTTGAATCGTTATATACCTCAGTGGAGTTTTTAGCGAGAATAGGATAGTAAAGTGTACCATCATCAGCTTTGAAATATTCTCCGCTGGTATTTACTTCGTCTGCTGCTCCTGAACGGTCTGCTATTTTATCACCCCATGCACTTGAAGCATTAGCATTATAGATGCCATTGGAGCCTTGTCCAAAAGTGTCCTGAAAAGGATGGTATTTGTTTATTTTGTCAGCAGAGAAGGTGGAGCTAAATGATACCGACATTTTTCCTTCCTGACCTTTTTTAGTGGTGATAATGATGACACCGTTTGCTGCCCTAGAACCCCAAAGTGCGGCTGCAGAAGCACCCTTTAAAATCTGCATAGATGCTATATCATTTGGGTTAATGTCATTCAGCCTAGACTGAGGCACCACTCCTCCAGAGCTTCCACCTTCTGTTGTGCTACTGATGGGCACACCATCTATAACCACCAAAGGCTGTGAGTTTCCCGTCAAGGTATTCTGACCCCTTATTTGGATAAAGGAAGCCGCACCTGGGTCTCCAGCCGCTCTTGAAATTTGAACTCCGGCAGCTTTTCCTGCCAATCCATTTATAAAACTAGATTCCCCAGACTTCACTATTTTATCTCCAGAAACTTGACTGCTTGTGGATCCTAATCTATCCGCTTTTTCTTTAAATCCTAAAGCAGTTACCACTACTTCTGAAAGGGTTTTGTTAGAAGGTGCCATTCTTATTTCAAATACACTTTGATTTGAAAGAACGACCTCCTGGCTTTCGTAACCAATGGACGAAAAGACTAATATTCCTTTGTCTCCACTAATGTTTAATTGAAACTTCCCATCGGCATCTGTTAGGGTTCCAGTGGAGGTTCCTTTTAAAACGACACTTACTCCAGGGATGCCTTCATCACTGGTGCTTTCCATCACTTTTCCAGAAATGGATTTTGCTAATTTGTCAATGTTAAACGACGGCTCCGTTTTTACGTTTGCTTCCGCAATTTTCGAGTTTATGCTCTTCGAGCTATAAATGGGTCTTGCAATTCCTGTTTCTATGGCGAACAGGAATAAAATTAATACAGGAAAATAAAGTTTTCTCATTCTCTTTGACGATAAACGGTTTAGTAAATTTCATTTAATAGCATTGTGGATTTAGCTATTTTTAATGATGGTGGAGAATTGAAATGCCTACCATTTCAGAAGTTAAACTCCTGTAACGTTCCAGTGTTTCTCTGAGATGGTCTAATTATTTTACGGTTCAAAAGAGAAAATTAAATCCTTTATAATCAATATTAATAATATCAAAGTATTGAGTATTCTATAAAAAGTAGAATATAATTACTGCTAAATACAATAAATGACATTTAAAATTTGCTTTTGACCAGTAGTGGTCAATGTGACATGTCTAATTAGGACTTAATCGATTTATTATGAGATATTTTAGGGCTAAATATGCTAAACTATTAATTCAAGAGTATCATCTTTTAGATTTTGGGGACGAAAAGCAACTGACGCAATTATTAGAGTAAGATTTGTTAGAATGTATGCTTACGTAGAAGATGAAGAAAAAAGAGAATGTTCAGTATCGAACTTTGGCCAGAAAAGGCAGTTGTGTATTTTGCAAGAAGCCCACTTTCCTGTAGACGGAAAGAGGGCTTCTTTTTTTTTAAATTACTCCTATGGGAAGGACTTAGCCTAAAATTCTTTTCAATTCATTTAGCTTCAAAAGAGCTTCAATAGGGGAGAGGGTATTAACATCAATAGCCTCCATTTTTTCTTTTAACTCCTGCATTTTGGGGTCTTGGGCATCAAAGAAACTGAGCTGGAAGTTGTTTTTGGGAGCGTCTTTAATTTTCTCAGAGTTTTTTTCTTTGACTTGGTCTTTTTCTAAATGGTGAAGTAATTCGCTAGCTCTTAGAACTATGGATTGCGGCATTCCGGCTATTTGAGCTACGTGTATACCAAAACTGTGTTCGCTTCCGCCTTCTTTAAGTTTTCTAAGAAATACCACTTTTCCGTTTACTTCTTTTACAGCTACATTAAAATTCTTTATTCTTGGAAAATCTTCTGTAAGTTGATTTAACTCGTGGTAATGTGTGGCAAAAAGGGTTCTAGGCTTAAATTTCTTATTATTATGCAGATACTCCGAAATACTCCAAGCTATACTTACGCCATCATAAGTACTGGTTCCACGTCCTATTTCGTCCATTATTACTAAGCTCTTTTCGCTTAGATTGTTTAAAATGGATGCCGTTTCGGTCATTTCTACCATAAACGTGGATTCGCCTCTAGAAAGGTTATCACTGGCACCTACGCGTGTAAATATTTTATCCACCAAACCTATACGAGCAGATTCGGCAGGGACATAACATCCTATCTGTGCCATCAGTACGATTAAGGCGGTCTGTCTTAATAAGGCCGACTTTCCAGCCATGTTAGG
>NZ_JBSRVI010000024.1:0-36543 GCF_055134445.1 Arcticibacterium sp. | reverse complement strand
TAAGTAGATAACCCGCTTTTTTTTCTGACCACTGCTTTAAACGATTGAGGTCTTCCATCAATAATTCGGGACACAGTTTAATTCGTTTATCTTCATTTCCGAGACGTTCAGGTAGCTGCGGTTTCAAAGGACCGAGGTCGATGCCATGCTTTTGCTCTTCTAAATCTTTGAAGCTTAGTTGGTAGTCGTTTTGTTTGAGACTAATTTTTAGCATTTCTTCAGGTGTGTAGACTTTACCACCGTTTTGTGGCGGTACGCCTGCAGCATTTGCCAGAGCTTGTCCTAACTCCTGAAAAATTTCCCAATCGTATTTGGCGTTTTGGTGTTTTGGAAATAGGGCAGGGGAGTATTTGGCCGTGTTTCTTACCGCTAATGCATTAAATGTTAGGTCATAATGAGACGTTTCTATACCTGTGGCGGGAGGTAAAATAATATCTGCGTGTTTGGTGGTTTCGTTTAGGTAGATGTCAAAACTCACCATATATTCTAACTTTTCTAGAGCCTTGTCTAGTCTATTACCATTGGTAATTGAGAGTACTGGATTTCCACAGCTGGTCATCAACATTTTTATTTGACCTTTCCCCTCGGTTTCAATTTCTTCCGACAAGCATGCTACAGGCAATTCACCCAAAAATTCCGGAAAGTTTCTTACGTTACTTTGCCATCTGTTATATCTGTCTTTAGGTTTGGCTTTACCAATAAAATCTACCAAGGGCTTCGTGAATAACAAGCCACCTTCTATATCCAAGTTGCCAGAAACGATGTTTATGGCATTGATGAGCCAATTATTTAATCCACCAAAGGCTTGGGTGCTTATGCCCATTCTCCCATAAAGAGCTGCTTTTTTTGTTTGGCTTATTTGTGTAGCCAAATCTTTTATAGTGCTTTGGTCAATGCCCGTTTTTTCAGCAGCAATGGCGATATCAAAGCTTGCCATTGCCAGTTTTAATTCGGCCAGTCCGTCTGTAAAATCTTTAAGATGATTCATATTGATCAAATCCTCATCAAAAATATGTTTTAACATGCCCGTAAATAGCCAAGCATCTGTTCCAGGTTGAATGAAAATGTGCTGGTCTGCCTTTGCTGCGGTTTCGGTATAACGAGGGTCTATAACGATGATCTTGCCCCCTCTTTCGGAAATTGACTTCAACCTATTTCCAATGTCTGGAACGGTCATCATGCTGCCATTAGAAACCATTGGATTTCCACCAATGATGATGAAGAGCTCTGTAAGGTCAATGTCGGGGATGGGTATCAACATGGGATGCCCAAACATTTGCCATGAAGCAAAGTGATGGGGGATTTGATCTGAAGAGGAGGCAGAGTAAATGTTTTTGGTTTTGAGGGCTTTGAAGAATCTAGGTCCAGTGAGTGTGGTTCCTAAATTATGAATACTGGGATTACCCTGATATACGGCTATACTGTCTGGGCCATGCTTTACATTAAGTTCTACTATTTTGGTAGCTATTTCTTTATAGGCCAATTCCCAAGAAATGGGCTGCCACTCTCCATCAACCTTTTTTATTGGTGTTTTTAGTCGGTCAGGGTCTTCGTATATTTCTTTAAGTCCGTAGGCTTTAGGACAAATATGACCTCGGCTAAAGGGGTCCTTTTTATCGCCTTCTATTTTAATTATCTCTTGGTTTTCGTGCGTAATCTTTAGTCCGCACATAGCTTCGCAAAGGTTGCAAGTTCTATAATGAAACTGCTGCATTTTATTTTATAGGGTTTGTTGAAGAAACTAAATGTAACGATTTAGTGGCATTATTGAGCACAAAAAAGGGTCTGAATATTTCTATTCAGACCCTGTGTTTTTTAGAAATGCTAAATTACTTGACTTCCACTTTCCCGTAGTTGGTGGTAAGATGAACCTTGGTGGCACGTTCGGAGTTATCGCCACCAATAATATAGTTTTTCTGAGAGCTGTTCGGTGAATTAATCAGCTGAATTTTAGATTTCTCGTTCATCACCACATCCGTGTTCTTACAGTTTGTTCTTAAATCGTAAGTGCCTTTAAGGCATAGTGGTAGCTCAAAATTGGTATAAGAAGTGGAAATTTGAAGTTGTTCCACATCTTCCAGTATTTCACCGAGTTTAAAGTCTTTTGAGTAGTTAACCGTGAATTCGCAAGATTCATTAACTTTTCCTATATATCCTTTTGTATAAGTCGCTTTTATGTGGGAGTTATTAGCTTCCAAAACCTTCAAACTACCGCATGTATTGGTCATAGAAACGTTTTGAACTCGGTCTATGAGTAATGATGTTTGTTTAGCTTTTAGTTCCCCTCCAGTCATGGATTTAATAAAGGCTTTACCAAAATTCACGTCAATAACGGAACTAGAATTTTTTATATGGTCTGTATATAAATTACCATAATCCTGTTTTACTTTTAAAACGGCATTAAACGCTGGAATATAAACATCTCCATGAGAGTTGTTGACCGAGAGGTTATGGTTTTCTGGCATATAGACTTGGTAATCAACCCTAAGGAAATTCTTCTCGTCTTCTTTGCTTATGTTATTGCCAAAGGCTGATTTATAGCAATTTAGTTTTGTTACAAATCGGGCTTCTCCACCTTCTTTGACACTTTGAATATTTACAATATTCAAAAAAGCGTCTAGTTTTTCTACGGTGGGAGCATTGGCAGTAATGGTAATATCTACCCTCACCTGATTCTTGTTCCAAAATTTTACTTTAACATCTCCAAAATGATTTTCTATGCTTACAGGGTCTTGAGTGTCTAGCTTATAAGAGTAACTAACAGATTTCTTTTTTTCTATCAGGTGCGTAAACTCACCGTTACCAGGTTTTACATCAATACACGTACATAAGTCGCCAGCCATGGCAGTGTAGCCTGTTAAAAGCAAAACACAAATGATGAACTGTTTCATTATTAATAATTTAAATTAAACGAGAATAAATGCCGCATTTCTAATTGACGGCTAGACAATTACTTTTTTGTCTTCTTCTTGCCTTTTCTTTATTATAATGTCTAATTGCTGATCTAAAAGTTGCATTTGCCACTCTAGATTGTCAATCATTCGGTTTAAAATTTCCTCCTGGTTAGGATTATTAGGCAAGTTGCTTTTTAAATCTTCAAATGATCCATTTAAAGATTCTAGATCCTCCTGAAAATCTTTCATGAGCTCAGGGTCGCTTAAAGCGTAGGCATTAAGTTTCTTTTTCTTAGCGTCAATGAATGAGGTATACTGGATTACCTCTGAACCGTATTTTGGACTGAGGGTAATGATTTCGTTATTTTCAGTTACAGGCCTCCAGTATTTCCCTGCCGTGTACCCTATACTGAGAAGAAGGATGACAGAAGCGGCGGCTCTCCAGTTAAACCATCTTTTGGGTACAAAAGCTATTTCTTTTGGCTTTTGAGTTTCTGAAAGCTGTTGTTCAATCTTTGACCATAAATCCATACTTGGCTCATGATGGTCAAAGTTCGCCCTGTTTTTTTCTATATAGTTTTTAAGCTTGTCCATTGCTCATTAATTGTAATAATTTCTGTTTTGCTCTCATGTATTGTGTTCTTGAGGTGCTCTCACTTATGCCTAAAAATGTGGCAATTTCTTCATGATCATAGCCTTCAAAAAGGTACATACTTAGCACCGTTCGGTAGCCATCCGGCAAAAGGGGCATTGCCGTGTTGATGAGTTCTATTTTGTACTTTTTATCATCATCGTCGTACCAAGGTTCCTCTATCTCCTCTACTTGGTATTTGTGGTCTTCAATATCCACTAAATCCAGTTTTTTTGACCGAAGGTAATTAATGGATTTATTCACCACTATTTGCTTCAGCCAAAGACCAAATGATGATTCCATTCTAAAGGAATCAATTTTTGTAAAGGCGTCAATAAAGGCCTCTTGCAATACATCTTCTGCTTCGCCTTGTTGTTTTACAAAACGCATACAGGTATTAAGCATGGCTTTAGAGTAGAGCTTATAAAGCTGGTACTGTGCCTTGCGGTCGCCTTGCTTACATTTCTCCACTAATACGGAGTTCTTTTCTATGTATTTATTAGGTGTCAATCAATTTCGGCACCTCTACCCGCACGAGGGAATAATTGTTTTGTTCAAATTTGGTCAAGTTCGGGTATACTGAACCGCCGTAAAGCTATGTCTAAAAGTCTGATTGGAAAAGGGGATGTTGCACGAATGGCAAAATAAGTGGACGAGCTATAAAAAAACATCCGGCAGTTTAGGTGCTGCCGGATGTCAATAAAAACTTACTTTTGAGCAGCTTCCTGCATAGGGTTTACAGTTCTTCCTCTATTTGATTTATAAAGTTCAAATCTACTTGGCTGAGCTTGTCCTCTTGGATAAGTATTATTAGAGGTATCTATATCCGCTATTTCTAAGAAAGGGTCAAGCGTGAATTTCACTACTTTTTTAGCCGTAGGAATAGTTTTAGTAATTTCCTCTGCATTCTTTCTCCATATTTCTGCTGGAAACCTCATGACTTCGTTAGTGCCATCTTCATAATCCAACTGAACAATTACCGGCATCACCAAACCGCCTTTGTTTTTGATATGCAAAGCATAAAAGTTTGTTCCTACTTCTATGATTACTTTATCATCCTCGGCTAAACTGGCTTTGTATTTTTCAAATCTAGCTTGATCTTGTGGCGTTACTTTATATGGGTCAAAAGTACTGTAGAAATCTTGGTATCTTTTGTCGCTTTCTTCCACGGTACTTTTGATATCCGTTTTGTTTCTTTCTACAGATGTTGTATTTCTTGAGATATCATAAGCTCTTTTTTCGTCGGCCTTAGTTACTGCAGGGTCTTGGGCATCTGCCACAAACCATTCCACACCAACTAACTCTTGGTCTACCGGGTTTGTGGTATAAAACCACCCTCTCCAAAACCAATCTAGGTCTACGCCAGAGGCATCTTCCATAGTTCTGAAGAAATCAGCAGGCTTAGGGTGTTTAAAGGCCCATCTTTGAGCGTATTCTTTAAAGGCATAATCAAAAAGCTCTCTGCCCATAACCGTTTCTCTAAGAATATTTAGAGCTGCTGCTGGTTTTCCGTAGGCATTGTTTCCAAACTGGATTATTTGTTCAGAATTGGTCATGATGGGCTGCATCATAGAAGGGTCAGAACGCATATATTCCACTATGCTCTGTGCTTCTCCTCTTCTAGAGCGGAAGTCGCTATCCCATTCTTGTTCTGCCAGGTACTGGCAGAAAGTGTTTAGACCTTCGTCCATCCATGTCCACTGGCGTTCGTCAGAATTGACAATCATCGGGAAGAAGTTATGACCTACTTCATGAATAATTACGCCAATCATTCCTTTTTTGACATCATTAGAATAGGTGCCATCTGTTTCTGGTCGTCCACCATTAAATGAAATCATTGGATATTCCATACCTCCACCAGCGGTAGAGTGACAAGAAATGGCCACTGGGTAAGGATACTCAAAAGTACGCTCACCATAAGATTTCATGGTATGCTCTACTACTTTAGTGCTGTATTGACCCCAAAGTGGGTTTCCTTCTTTACCGTAAACAGACATGCTCCATATTTTACGGCCATTATTATAAACGTCGGTTTGCATAGCATCCCAGATAAATCTTCTAGAAGAAGCAAAAGCGAAGTCACGCACATTTTTGGCTTTAAATTTCCAAGTTTGTTTCTTGTCAGACTTCTTTTTTGAAGCTTCGGCGGCTTCTTCTGGCGTAACTATCAACACTGGACTGGTGGCTTTTGCAGCCTCTTCCATTCTTTTATTTTGAGCTTTCGTAAGTACTTGACTATAGTTTTGACACTCGCCAGTGGCTACTAATACATGATCTGTTGGTACGGTAATCTCCACTTCATAATCACCAAAAACAAGGGCAAATTCTCCATTACCTACAAACTGTTTGTGCTGCCAGCCGTTTACGTCGTCATAAACTGCCATTCTTGGAAACCAATGAGCTACAAAATAGTTATAGCTATCATCCTCTTTAAAATACTCAAAACCCGAACGACCGTAATAAGCAGCCATATTATATGACCAGTCAATTTTAAATGCGAATGATTGTCCTTTAAGTAAGGGCGTTGGCAAATCAATACGCATCATCGTGCTATTGATGGTATATTTTAGGTCTTTACCTTGTAAATCCTTCACCAAGGTAATGTCATAACCCCGCTCTCTGCTTTTGTCCACATCACCAAAAACGGAACTGGCAGATTGCAAGCCATTAATTTGACCAGATGTCATTTTAGAATCAATGCCACCCGTTTTAGAAAGTGCATTGATAGAATTGTCCTTAAACATATTCATGTCTAACTGCACCCAGATGTATTTTAAAGGGTCTGGAGAGAAATTATAATAAGTAACTTCTTCGGAGCCAATAATTCTTTGATTTTTATCATCCAGTTCCACTTTGATTTTATAATCGGCTTTTTGCTGGTAATAGGCATGTCCAGGAGCTCCAGAACCTGTTCTGTATTCGTTTGGACTTGGTAAATCTTCTCCAAGTTGCTCAAAAAGACGTGTGCTTTTAATCTGTGCGGTAGCGAAAGATATACTGATAATGAAAGTCATAAGACTGGATATTAAAGTCTTATGGCGTTTAAATGCGAATACTTTTGGGTTCATAGTTGACTGATGATTGTTTTAAAAATTCAAATATAAGGTTATTGAAAAAATAGTTAACTAGGGAAGAATGGAGAAATCTATAATTTTGATTTTAATCAGACCACTTTAGTATGGTTAATGTTGCTTTTTTCTTGAAAATCTTATAGATGATACTGGTTTTCATCAAGAATGCCTTTGAATGTTTTGTGAATATAAGGGGGTATATCAGAGCATGAGGAAGGTGGCCTCTAAGCTGGAATAACCTAAAAAGCCCCACTTACGTGAGGCTTTTGGGCAGGGCAGATTTAGTTAAATAGATAAAAAGGGGTTTTAAATATGTTTATAAGCTTTGCTGTAAATTTATGATGTGGTAAGTTGAGTCTGTACTTCTTTGATTTTTCTTCTAGAAACTTTCACTTTAAATCCATTTTTCAAACTGAGTTCGGCATAATTGCCATGTCGGTTAAAAGTCCCAATGAATTTTGGATTGACCAAGTGTTTTTTACTTACTCGGATAAATGAATCAAGTGATTTTTGGTGATTGCCAAGCGTATAAGAGGAAAGTCTATTACTGCCATCTTTAAAGTGTATTTTAGTATAATTAATATCCGCTTCCAAAAAAAGTATTTCGGCATTGGTATGTTTGTTTTCTATGGTCATGGCGATTTTGAAGTTTTATTTTGAAAATAATCTCCTGTCTTATAAGTTTTGCACAAGGTTCAAATGTAGTGGGAATGCTAGGGGACAGGCAATACCCCGTTCGGGGTATTTTGGTTTTTAGTTTTAGATGTATTACCACTGAAGTCCGCCAGTGCGAATGAGTTTACGAACTGAATATAAGCGAGATATTCTTTGAAAAATGGGCTATTGATGCTGTTTAGATAGGCGGAGTCCCATGGGTTAATAAACATTTGGAAACGTAGACCGTAATCATGTTTTATTTCACGATAAACCTGAAAACCAATTTTGTTGTACATTTTCACCAAATGCTCTTCTGTTTCAATTAAAGCCATATGTGCACCTTCTAAAAGTGCGTTTTTGTATATGGCCGTTGTTAAATCATAGGTAACTCTGGTTTTACGATACGCTGGATGCACCACTAGCCGGTCTACTAAGGCTACTTTGGAGTTAAAATCGGGCTTTTTTATACCCCAATACGTTTTAATGCCGTCATGAAAAAAAGTAAAGGAGCATCTTAAACTTCCAATAATTAGATCTTCTCTTTTGGCGTATAAAATAAGAGCGTTTTGGTCGCCAGTATCTTCTGTTTGGAACAGGAAATCTTTACCTAATTCGTCCTTATTTACGGAGTATCTAAGGGCTTTAATGGCAGCGAGCTCTTCTGGAGTGTTAACGGTGGAAATATCCATGGATTCTTTTAATTAGGGTTGATAATGAAACCATTAATGATCCAATCATAGATGCATGAAGCATATAGCCAAGTAGCTCGTTCAGCACCCTCTAAAAGTTGTTTTTGATGCAATACACTGAAATTTTCTTGGGCTAAAGCATCCAAAATTTGATCGCCATGAGGTAGAGCTTCATGCATATGGACCTGGGTAAAAGTGGTGTTCTTTTTACTGATAAACGTGGCAGAACCCATTAGCTTTTTTATAATAGGTGCCGCATAGTTTCCAATGTTTTCTAAAACAGCTGTGGCTCCAAGTCTTTCCAGTGGCTTGTTTTTTACTACTTCTTTCTGGTATGCCCACCAGACTTCTACCAGAAATGGCATTTCACCAGTTTGGGCTTCAAGGTTTTTTAAATCTTTTTCGGCCAATTTGAAGTGCATTTCTTCTTCATAAGCAAAGTTGATCAAAAAGGGTCGCAGTTTTTTATAGGTTCGGGTGTCACTATGAGCGGCAAGAGCCAAAAACGTTTCTTGTACACCTTTGGTCAAATGATACTGCATTTGAAGGTATCTAATGTATTGTTCCTTTTGTAAGCCTTCAGGGAAATTGGACTTCAATTTCTTTTCGAATAATAGGTTGGCGGCATTAACTTTCTGAGTAAGTTGATGCATAAAGCCTTCCATTTTTTGGTCTAAAATCAGTTCTTCTGTCATGGTTATATGCTTTTAAGTGTTAGAATTGGTATTCCAAAATTCTGACTTAATAGCTTCTTAAAACAGATGAATTAGACCCTAAATGATAGGGTGAAAAGCGGGGGTGTTTTTCACGGAGTTTGTGAGGTGAAATCTATGAGTTCCGCTAAATTATTGACACCTAGCTTGTTATAGATATTTTTCCGGTGTGTTTTTACGGTATGGAAACTTAAGAATAACCTCTTGGCTATTTCTTCATTGGTTCTTCCATTTTTCAGGTGAGTCATAATTTCCATCTCACGCTCGGTAATATTATACTTCTCTAAAAAGCGGTCTTTGAAAAACTCATTCTCAAAAAAAGCATTTTCAATCTCTATAAAACAGGAACCGCCTTGTAGTACTTTTTTTATGCCGTCTAGCAGTTCGGTGGTTTCACAATCTTTTAATAAGTAACCATCTAAATTGGCCTCCTTACTTTGAGCTAAAAAAGCCATGTTTTCATACATGGTAATGATGATGATTTTAAGCTCGGGAAAATCGTTCTTTAATACTTCTCCCAGTTCAATGCCGTTGGTTCCGTTTAGATTGATATCTAGCAAAAGTACAGCAGGTCTAAGCTCGGAGATGGTTTTTTTTATTTCTTCCTCATGCTTTATAGGACCATAAACCTCATACAGATTACCTTTCTGTAAAAGTTCTTTTAAACCATTGCCAAAAAGCTGATGGTCGTCTGCAATAAGTACTTTAGTGGTCATTTAAGGGGTACTTCTAACGTAATAGTAGACTCTATTCCGTTGGAATCAAAGTTAATGAAGCCTCCGATATATTCCGCCCTCATTCGCATGTTTTTCATTCCCATACCAGATTCAGCGTTTCTAAAGTCGCTGCCATTATCTTCAACCATCAGGGTTAGCTCATTATCGGTCCAAATGAATTGCACCAAAACCTTGGTGGCTTTACTGTGCTTATTGATGTTTTGAAAAATTTCTGACACTATTCTATAAACGTTGAGTTCAATGGAATTCTTAAGTTTTTGCGGCTCCCCGTGTTGTATGAATTGTATTTTCCTTTTGTCAGAATTATTGCTCCTTAAAAGTTCCTTTACAGATTCTACAAGGCCAGTTGTTTCAAACTCAGGTGGCATTAAGGCATGAGATATGCGTCTAAGGTCGTCTCCTGCCTTTTGGGTTAAATTTTTGATTGCTTCCGATTCCCTTTTGGGAACATTATTTAGAAGGTTATCATAAACCAATCTTTTTAAAGTAGATAGGGTACCTCCTAGGTCGTCATGTAAATCCACCGCAATTCTCTGCTGTTCGGCTTCTTGGGCGTCAATTTTTGACCTCAGAAGTTTAAATTCGGCTTGTTTTAATCTATTTTGAATAATAGATGTCAGTATTTTTTCTCGATAGATGTACGCAAAAAGAATGTACAACATCTCAATACAAATGGAAATTCGGAAGGCTTCAAAAAACTGATTTGGGATTTTTAGAATTCCAAAAACATTGGTTAGGCCCTCCACTAATCCAGAAATAATCAATGGCATTCCCATAAAGAAATAAATCTTGGAGAGAAGACTTTTCCTAAAGCGGATAATCATGTACCAAATGAGATATAGAATGGAGCCAACAAAAAACGTGAGTTTAATACTATTGAAAATAGTAGAATCAGAATATTTTGGGAGCAATGACACCAAGATGGTTAAGCCAAAGAATACGTCAATGATCTTTTCTAAGATGGGGTTTTTGTCATCTTTATTGGGGTCTATAAAGCGTATTCCAAATTTAACAAAGGCATAGGTACTGGTAAATATGAAAATATGCACAAAGTAGTTAAGAACCGATGGGTATGCCGAGGTAATATGGGCTGGGGAGGCTATACGGATGCCATAAAAAACTAAGAAATTGGCGGCATAAAGCAGATAGTAAAATAGAATTCGCTCTTTCCGTGAAAAAATAAGGTTGTATATGGCATATAAAATAGAAGTAATCAATGCCATAATCACCAAGCCGTCTAAAAAGACATAAAAACCATAATGCCCATAAAACTGGGTTTTGGAATAGAGATGCAAAGGAAGTCTGACGACTTGATATTCGTTTTTTATTCTAAAGAAATAGTTTTTTTGTTCTTTTGGTAAAAGTTCAAATTTGAAAGCATGCAAATAAGAGGGAGTGTTTTTTTGATTGGCGGCGAGGCCCCAACCTGATTTTTCTTCATTCCAAATGCTATCTTTTTTATCGTAAAAACGAACGTCTTCCAGAATAACCTGATCTGAGCTAAAGTAAAATTTTCTCAGAGAGTCTGTTTTGTTCTCTAAAGTTATTCTTACCCAGAGAGCATCTCTCAAGTGCCCGTAATTAATCTCTGGCCCCGGGTAGGGCTTAAAAAGCGAGGGTTTGGCCCACACATCCTCAATACCCAGTGTATGGGTGCTGTCAATAAAAGTCACCAGCTGTTTCACCACAACCTGCTCTGGCACCATATTCCTCACCTTCTGGTCTTCCAAGCTGCAAGAACTTAGTATCGCAAGCAGTAAAAGATAAAGCATCGGCTTTATCGCTTTGTAGGTGGGTGCTATGTTTTGGATTAGTTTTATTTTGGCTTTTTTTGCTAAGATAGGGGGTTTGCTCGGTTTTAGAAATAGGGTGTTTTTCCCGTGGAATAACCTTTCTGTTTTTTTTAGATTTGGTAAAAAAAGACTATGCCATTTCAATTAGACAGCAACCCAGGACTAATTCAAGATTCCCAAAGAATTTTTGAAGAAATTAAAAAGGATAGAGAATCAGCATGGGCTGACATGACCAATTCCGAAGTGATTAAGGACATTAAAAACCACGCAATTGAGAAAAATGCCCAAGAAGTATTTAGAGTTATGCTTTTTGCTCCTTCAATAATTGGACTCGACCCATTCGAAGCCGAAGAACTTGTATTTGAAGATATATCGAGAATTAAAAGAGTTGAATCCGATCACAGGCCAGCCCAGGGTCAAGGGCAATTGACAGTTTCTAAAAAGTATAAATTTCAAAGACACCCTAGTTCTGGCAAAACACCATATTCAATTAAAACTGGAATACTTTACAGTCATTTAGTTGATACACTCGAAATTCGTGGGTTTACAGACTTATACATAAGGTTTGCTGAGAGGGATGATAGTCTACCTGGAATTCCACATCAGGAAAATCTGGCTTTTCAATTCGGTGGGATTTCCCCATATCAAACTAGTCCAGATTGTTATAGGGACAGTGACGCTAAGGATTTTATTTGGACGGGAAATGGAAATTCGAATTATTATAAGAACAGAAACAATGAAGTTTACAATAACAATAGCACAAATGGCAAATCCAGGCACCCTTTTTTTAAAGAGTGCAACAATCTGTGTGGTATCATACATAATTTGCAAATAAGTATAAAGTATGTTAAGGATAATTTTGTTGACAAGGGTTTGCCGGACATTTATTTGATCCCGGGGTATGATATTTCTCCTAATGTAGTTTCTAACGCAAGGCCTTGCCCTGATACATCTGGGGTGTCAACTTTAATATTTTCAAAATATGAACGAATAAAGATTCCAACAGTTAGCGGTTCAGGATCTTCACTTTTAAATTTTGACTACGGTGATCGTGGCCAAGGCTGCTGCCCTTAAGAGATGATTGTATTAAACTTTGTTTACATGTTTATATTATCAATAGCTTGTCTAGTAGGGTTTATAAGTTTATCCTTTAAAAATAGTCTTCGATATGTTGTCATTTATCTCATTATTACAACCTTTGTTGAATGGTTAGGTTTCTATTTTCTTTATTGGGATACTGATAAAGCCGTTAAGCCTATACTTTACACTCTTTACGGCCCTTTTGAATTTCTTTTTATTGGACTTTACTTTTATCAAGTTCTTAAATCAAAATTAAAAGGTTTATTAATAGTACTTCTAGGGGTGCCAGTTTTGTTAATTTTTTTTGCAAGCCTTATTAAACAGAATTTTGAGAATATAGCGGACTACAAAGCATTTCTTTATCCTTCCTTTTGCTTTATTCTCTTATGTATTTGGTATCTAAGAGAGTTGTTAAATTCGGAGATGGATCTGAGAACAAACCCTCATTTTTGGATTGTGACTGGTATGCTGGTTTTCAATACAGGTTTCTTTTTTCTTTCTGGATTCTTAAATTCCTTAGTTATCCAAAACCCATTGTTGGCACGTAGCTTATTTTCTATAAACCACTTCCTAAACATAATCTACTACTCTCTTATCACTTACGGTTTTTATATCCAATGGAAGTCAACGAAGTCGTCATTGTCATCATAGGGGGTACCTTGATTATGTTGGTGCTGATGATCTTTATCGTCAGCTTCTTTTTTATACATTCTAAACGCCAACAAGCCCACAAACTAGAAAAGGCCAATCTACAAGCCCAATTCAAGGAAGAAATTCTTACCGCCAAAAACGAGGTGCAGGAGAACACCATGAAGCATATTGCTCGTGAAATTCATGATAACATTGGGCAGATGCTTAGTCTGATAAAAATTCAACTGAATACCATTGACGATGAACACCCTGGGATAAAAAGAGTGGGGGATAGTAAGGAGTTTTTGAGTAAAGCCATAAAGGATCTAAGAGGGCTATCTAAAACACTTAATTCGGATAATATTCTAAATGGGGGGCTTATTAATGCTCTAGATTTTGAAGTAGACAGGCTCTCTAAAGTGGGTGTTTTTAATGTTGAATTTCAATGTGTGGTAAGAGTTTTGGAGGTTGATGCACAAATTGAAATCATTGTTTTTAGGATTTTTCAGGAGATAGTTCAGAATGTTATCAAGCATTCTGGTGCCAAAAACTTAAAAGTAAGTTTGCAGAAAATCGGAGAAGTCTATACTTTAGATGTACTTGACGATGGTTGCGGATTCGATTTTAGAGAAAAATCTAGCCTAAAAAGTTTTAATTCAGGAGCTGGTTTAGCAAACCTGTTGAATAGAGCAAAACTAATAAGTGGAGATTTAAAGATAAGAAGCAGCATTGGAAATGGAACCCAAATCAAGCTATCTATCCCTAAAACTACCGCTAGCCATGAAAAAAGTCGCACTGATTGACGATCACAGTCTCATAAGAAATGCTCTTGGAGAACTCATTAGCAGGTTTGATAATTATGAAGTAACGCATCATGCCGCTAATGGTAGTGAATTCTTGTCAAGCTTAGATGCTCAAAACCTACCAGACATAGCCCTAATAGACATAAATATGCCTGTAATGGATGGCTTTGAAACCTCCCAGCGTCTTACGAAAGAATTTCCGTCTATAAAATTGATGGCACTCTCTGTAGAAGATGACGAAGAGGCTATTATAAAAATGCTCCGTTGTGGTGCCAAAGGCTACCTTCTAAAGGATTCTGATACCGACGATTTGGAATTGGCACTAAATGAGCTGGTCTCCAAAGGATATTATCACAGTGATTTGGTGGCAAATACTTTGCTTTCTTCTCTGAATGGAAAGAAAAAGGAGTTAGTTAGTTCGGATATTACATATCAGGCTAGAGAATATGAATTTCTTCAATTGGCGTGTTCGGAATTTACTTATAAGGAAATAGCAGATAAGATGTGCATATCTCCAAGGACAGTAGATGGCTACAGAGAAAATCTGTTTTATAAGTTAGATGTCAAAAGTAGGGTGGGGATGGTACTTTTTGCCATAAGAAATGGCATAGTTAGTCTTTAAACAGGATTATGCGTTGGGGGAATCGTTATGAGTATTAAAGTACTTTAATTGGTTTTACCTGCTGATTTGAAGCAATTTAGTTACGGTCCCAATAAAGTCGGGAGATTGACTAATGCATAAGCGGGCTTAAATAAGAAACCCACTCGGTATGCACCAAGTGGGTCTTTTAAGAGTTTTTTGTAAAATTATTTTTTATAGGCTGCTACTTCTTTTTCAAGTTTCTCAATACGTTTGTTGGCATCAATTAGATAAAGTGTTAGTTCTTCAATCTTCTCCATTTGTTTGGCAGCCATTTCAGCCATGTCAATGCCTGATGCGGCAACTTCGGCTGCAGATGGTACGTTTGGCAAGTGTTTGTTTTCAGTAATAAAGCTTTCGACTTCATGAAGAGGCATTAGTTTATAATCGTCTTTGAATACATAATCTGCCCATTTTGATGATGTCGCTACGGCCACTCTCACTCTTTCTGCCAATATTCCTTTCTTTACATATAAGAGATAGCCATCTGGTAAGGAAGTTAATCCAGAACCTATGGCTACTTTGTTATCGGTAGGTGTGAAAATGATGTTCCCAGATTGACTCCATTTACTATTTCCTGTTCCTGAACCCGAGCCTGTGCCGCCGTCAGCGTTTTTGGTTAGGATTACATTTCCTAATTCATCCAGTGATAAGGCTAAACCGTTAGAAGGGAATGGGTTGGCATAGGTAGAGTTTAGTTCTGTAAACTTAATACCACCCCAAGCCACATTTATACCAAACATCGAAACTCTGTTGGAGTTCGAAATATTTGCGGTCAGATCTCCTGAAGCACTATAATACCACTGGTCGCTAGTACCAGAGGGAGTTCCTCCGTTGCCACTCGTAGGCATATCAACGGTGATTACTTTCCCTGCATCATTTAAACCTAAAATCTTATTCGATTGATTTAAGAAGGGTAGTGTTAATCCGTCTGAGCCTACAGAAAGGTTTTTTACGGTTATTTTATTTCCAACAGTCAAATCATTTTTAACGGCTACGACGCCAGAGTTGGAGTTTTCAATCTTGTTTGAAGTAGCGGTCCAATAGGTTGAGGCTGCCTCACCAGTTAAATCAGAGGTTAATATAACCTCTCCATTTCCATTGACGGTTAAGACTTTTCCAGATGAATTAGAAACAGGTGATTGGTTAGTCAGTTTCAAAAATCGCAGTCCGCTGGTGTTTGCAGCATCGCTGTTGATATTTACAGTAGATGTAAGTTCCTGTGTGTTGAATCCAAGTCTGCCTTGAAGAAAGTCTCCATAGATTAGCGGGGAGCGATTTGCTTCGTTTGCTATGACCAACTTATTGCTTCCTTGCTCGGAATATCCAGCCTGAAAGCCTAGGAATACATTGCTAGCTCCTGTGGCTTTATATCCAGACAAAGAACCTATGGCTACGTTGTTATTTCCAGAAATATTGGACACTAATGAGCCTGTTCCTATTCCTACGTTATGTCCTCCATTCTCATTATTAAACATGGATTGGAAACCTAAAGCAATATTGTTTCCACTGGTATTTGCCTTTTGCATGGCTAAAGAGCCGAGTACCACGGAGTTATAAGCTGCAGAGTTTTGACCAGAACGATAACCTAGGAATAAATTTCCTCTTTCGGGGTCAATTAAGCCCGATTTGTAATTATTCACTTTAAAAACTAAAGCGGTTTCGTCTGTAGTTCCAATAAAGTTTTGTTCGGCTTTAAGACCAGCATTTCCAATGGTGCTCCAGATAGAAGTATCTTCCGCAGTTAATCTTGCTTCTGTGTTACTTACTGTAGTCCATTGATTTCCGTCGTAAATATAGAGTCCAGACATAAAATTGGTCTGATAAACTATCAAACCCTTTGCGGGGTCTTTGATGGCAGCTCTGTCCTGTAGTGACATTCGCGGTAATAAGAGACCTTTGTTGTTAGAACTTAGATCTAATATGGCAGAATTGTCCGGTGTTGTTGTTCCAATTCCTACTCCTCCTTCTGTTTGGGCTTTAACTTGCGACAATCCAAGTAAAATCAAAAAGAAGAGCGTTAAGAAAGCGTTCTTTTTTAGTCGTAGATTCATTTTTTTTCCTTTAGTTCGATTAACTACAAAATCTTTTATTTGACATTTTAGCGTATATGCTTGTTGGAGCCCAAAAAACGTGCCAATGGAAGGTGTAATATTAATTATGTATGATTTACCATGACTTTGATTGAAAAATTTATTTATTGCGTAATAAACAGGCAGGATCAAAATGGTGTTAATCCCTAAATCTGATTATTTTTGCCACGTTTGTTGAAACCATATTACGTCAAATGAAAAAAGTAGCAATATTTACATCGGGTGGAGACGCCCCAGGAATGAACGCTTGTATTAGAGCTGTAGTGAGAGGAGGGATTTATCATGGACTGGATATGTACGGTATAGTCCGTGGTTATTCAGGGATGATTTCCGGTGATATCAAAAGCATGGATTCTAGATCCGTGAGTAATATAGTACAGAGAGGCGGGACTATATTAAAATCAGCTAGAAGTATGGAGTTTATGACTCCTGAAGGAAGAAAGAAAGCTTATGAGACCCTTATGTCTCATGAAATAGATGGTTTGATAGCTATTGGAGGTAATGGTACTTTTACAGGAGCAGAAGTCTTTTATAATGAATATCAAATACCTACTGTAGGATGTCCAGGAACGATAGATAACGATTTGTATGGAACCGATTATACTATTGGTTTTGATACGGCCGTAAACACGTCGCTAGAGGCTATCGATAAAATTCGTGATACGGCAGATTCTCATGACCGCGTTTTTTTTATTGAGGTAATGGGTCGTGACTCTGGTTATATCGCTATTCAGTCTGGAATAGGTGGAGGAGCAGAAATTGTGATGGTTCCTGAAACACATACTCCATTGAAAAAAGTTATCTCTACACTGAAAGATGGATGGCAAAGATCTAAATCTTCTTCTATAGTAGTGGTTGCAGAAGGAGATGAAGAGGGTCATGCCCCAGAAATAGCAGAAAAAATCAAGAAGCAAGTTGGAGATAAACTAGATATTAGGGTAACTACCCTTGGACATATTCAGCGTGGTGGTGGACCAACGGCCTATGATAGGATTTTGGCAAGTAGACTTGGCTTAGGAGCTATAGAAGGTCTTATAAATGGCGAAAAGAATGTAATGGCGGGTATTGTAAATAATAATTTAGTCTACACGCCTTTCATCGATACCATCCAAAAGCCAAAGCCTATTCATGAGGACTTGTTAAGAATGGTACATATTTTAAGTATCTAATAGATTAAGCATATCCCATTAGTTTATAAACAGCCATTCCTATAATTTCTCTAATTATTTGACTGGAAGTTTGGAAAGCATTGGCATCTGGAAAGTAATCTAAGAGATCTGGTTTGTTATGGAATGATAAGAAATTTGAGGGAAAAGAGGAGGCATTGACTCCTCTTTTCTTGTAACAGGCCATCGCTCTTTTCATGTGAAATGCGGAGGTGATGATAAGGACAGATTTGTTCTTAAAGCTTTCGTTTAATAATTTTGATGAGTTTAAGGCGTTTTCGTTTGTGTTTTTGGAGGCGTGGTCTAAGAAAATTTCATTTGGATCTACGCCATTCTTTACAAGAAACATTTTTGCATAATCTATTTCTGTTTTTATGTTCTTGTTTAATAAGGAAGTGTCTCCACCAGAAATGATAATGTTTGTTATTTTACCTTCTTTATAAAGGTGTAAAGTTTGCCAAAGTCGGTCTCCAGAATTTTTTAGGTCTATATTTTCTGGATAGGGAAGATAAGCGTTTGTTAATGCCCCTGTTAAAAGAATACCTACATCGTGGGATTCCATTTTTTCAATGTCTTTTTGAGGCTCTTCCCATAGAATAGTCAGCTTGTTCACCAGTATAGGAGAGCTAAAAAGATATGTTAACAATATTGTAAGGTACCCCAACTGTTTAGCTTTGGTACGATTTTTACAAATAGTCATTGCAAGGATTAAGGAGATAATTATCCCTATGGGCATCAACAAGAACGTAAGTAACTTGGAAACAAGGTAAAACATAAAGAGATGTTAATATTGGAAATATATTTTCGTTAATAATTAAATTTGCGTCATACCACTTAGGTTTTACTTTCAATGATCATTTAAAAGTAAAATTAGTGGTATGAATCCGTCATAGAAAGTTTTAAAATTAAACCAATGAAAAGATTTACACAAAGTGCTATTCTAATACTGTCATTTGTTTTTCAATTATCTGCTCAAAAAGGGTATGATATTACTGTTAAGTTAGCTGGAGGGCCGCAGGATAAGATGGTTTATCTCGCTCATTTTTTTGGATACAATCAATACATAAAGGTAGATTCTGTTAAGGCTGAATCTGGTCTGTATCATTTCAAAGGTGATCAACCTTTAAAAGGAGGGATTTACCTTATCGTTTTAAATCCTGCAAAATACTATGACTTCATTGTCAGTGGCGATGAACCAAAATTCTCTTTTGAAGCAGATACTTTGGATTTTGTAAAGTCTGTGAAGTTTACCAATTCTCCAGAAAATGATATTTTGTTTGGTTATAGGAAGTTTCTTTTGAGTATGAATGATAAGGCCGCGGCGGTTAATCAATCTATAAAAGCAGACGACCCTAATGCGAATGTCTTACGCAGAGATAAAATGAATGAGCTTCAAAACGAAGTTTCCACTTATATCGACAATGTAGCCAAAAATAATGCAGGTACTTTTGCCTCAAAGGTGATTTTGGCAAATAAGGAAGTAGAAATCCCTAAAGAAATTCCGTTAAACGCCGATGGAAGCAAAGACAGTACTTTTGCTTATCGTTATTACAAATCTCATTATTGGGATAGTATAGATTTCAGCGACCCAAGAAACTTGAGAACGCCTTTTTTCCTTTCTAAAATGGAAAAGTATTTCAAAGATCTAGTCTATCAAGTTCAGGACAGTATTATTGCCAATGCAGATCAGGTCATTATGCTTTCTAAGCAGGACCCAGAAATGTACAGATATGTGCTTTGGTGGGTGACTAATAAGTATGAAAATAGTGAGATAGTGGGTCTTGATGGTGTTTTTGTCCATTTAGCCGAAGAATATTACTTAAAAGATGCTAATTGGTTAGATGAAGATCAAATAAAGAAATTTAAAGACAGGGTTAAGATTTTGAAACCGTTAAGAACTGGTGAAGTTTTTCCTAGGCTCTTGGTTTATGATTTAGAGGGTAACGCCAGAACCGTTCAAGAAAGTAAAGGAAAGTATACGATAGTTTATTTTTATAGCCCAGACTGTGGTCACTGTAAAGAAGCCGCTCCGGAATTGGTGGCCTATAATGCTAAAGCAAAAGAAAAGGGCATTGTGATTTATAATGTTTCAGTAGACTATGAAACGGAAAAGCATAAAGAGTTTGTAGAAAAATACAAAACAGGTGATATGCTGAACTTGTGGGATAAAGGACACCATTATTATTTTAGAGAAAATTATGATGTTTATGCCACTCCTACCTCATTTATTCTGGATTCTGAAAAGAGAATAATAGGAAAAAGAATTCCTATAGAGGAATTTGATAGATTTATTGAATTCCACGAAAAGCAGATTGCGAAAAGAAATCAGAGTAAGTAAGGCTTTGAATATAATTTTGAAAAGAGCTGCCGACAGGTAGCTCTTTTTGTTTATATCTGTATATGTTTGTTCTATTTCTTATCTTTGTCTAAACCCCTCTTTTATTTTTAATGTTACCCAACTTTCAATTTTTATTCTGTTTTGTTCTAACCATTTTTTCCAATGGATGCCAATTGCAGTCCAGGGACAAAATGGATGGAATACCTTTAAATTTTAAAGAGCTCTTGGTGGAAATAAGAGAGCAGAGAATTACGCCCAAGCAGGCTGAGCTTGAATTTAAGCGGATTTTAAAAGATATTAAAATGGAATACCCTTCTCCCGATTATGATTCATTAAACATGGATTTGGTGTTTCCTTTGAAGAAAAAAAATTATAGGTCTGTAGGTGGTAAAGGCAGAGGTTTTTATGGCAGACATTTCGATCTTTTTGACCATTCTATAGCCAAAAGCCATCCTGCTCATGATATTTTCATCTATGACCGTAATAAGGACGAGAAAGATGATATTGATGATGACTACGTGGATGTTTTGGCAGTGAATGAAGGAGTGGTTATTGCCGTAGAGCAGGATTGGGAAGAAGAGAGTGGTTATCGTGGCGGAAACTACGTTTGGCTCTATGATTTTAAGTCTGGTGGCTTGTGGTATTATGCTCATCAGCGTAAGGTTTATGTGGTGGAAGGCCAGTTGGTGGAGCAAGGAGATAAAATAGCGGAAGTTGGACGGACAGGTTTTAATGCCAAAACCAACCGCTCGGACACACACCTTCATTTAATGTTCCTAAAAATAGACAGTGATTTTAACCCCACGCCAGTAGATCATTACCTGTGGCTTAAAAATGCCAGGACGGTTTATAAAACGCAGCTTCCAAAGCATTATCCGAGGAAGGTATTAACTGCAAATTTTTTGGAGAGAAAGAAACCTTCTAATATTCCTACTTCAGTAAGTTCTCATTTCCCTGGTAGTTTACTCATCGGCACTGAAGAAAATAGATAGACCAATATAAAGGACTAGTATCATAGGTATAGCTGCAAACTTAAACGTCAGTAATAAGATTAGACAACTCACTAAAAAGAGGTATCTTACTTTATTAGTCTCCCATGAACGGTTTTTAAATTTCAATGCAATCATAGGCACATCTGAGATTAGAATGATGCTCACAAAAACAGCATAAACACTAAAAATAATTATTAAGCTTATATCATTAAGAAATGTGAACCCTTGATCAATGATGAAGGGAAATGATGCAATCACCATGGCGTTAGCAGGGGTAGGTAAGCCTCTAAAGCTGTTTGTTTGCCTTGTGTCAATATTGAATTTTGCAAGCCTTAAAGCGGAGGAAAGGGCTGGGAGTAGCGATACATATTTTAGATAGCCAGCATCTTGCATAAGATAAAGCAATATTAAGCTTGGTAAAACGCCAAAACTCACCATATCAGCCAAAGAGTCTAGCTGCTTTCCTATTTCAGAATGGGAATTCGTTAATCTGGCTACAAAGCCGTCAAGGAAATCTAAAAGCAATGCTATCAGAATAAGGATGGCAGCCTCGTGAATCATTCCGTCGGCTAAAAAGACTATTCCGAAAATTCCACAAAGGAGATTTCCTAGTGTAATAAAGTTAGGGAGTGTGAATATCTTCATTAATTAAAAAAAGGGTTTGTTGATTTTTCATGTCCAATGGTGGTAGGCTCCATATGCCCAGCATAAACCACGTAATCGTCTGGAAGGGTAAAGAACTTTGTTTTAACGCTATTCATTAGTTTTTCTGTGCTACATAAGGGGAAATCCGTTCTTCCAATACTTCCTTTAAAAAGACAGTCTCCTCCTATAATATATCGCTCTTTATGATTTATAAATGCAATATGCCCAGGAGCATGGCCAGGAACAAAAACAATGTCTAAAGTGGTGTTCCCAAACTCAAATTTATCGCCTTCTTCAAGAAACTCATCCGCTTCCACAGGTTCATAGCCAGGTATTCCCCATGTTTTACATCTTAGTTCCACATCAGATAACACAGGTAGATCAGACTTATGCATATACATTTTTACGCCAAATTTTCTTTTTACATACGCACTACCAAATACATGATCTAGGTGAGTGTGAGTTTGCAGTAAAGCTACTGGTTTTAAACCTTCCTTAAGGATATATCCATTTAGTTCTTCTTTTTCTGACTGAGATAGACAGCCGGGATCAATAATTACCGCTTCATTATTTTCATCCATTTTGTCCCATAGAACGTAGGTGTTTTCACTAAAGGGCGAGAAGGTAAATATTTTAATATTGTGCATGTTACTTTTTTTAAGCTTATCGTCTAAATGTGCAAATGAAGGAAACTGTATTTGTAATATAGTTATATTCAATGGCATTTAATTAGGTAGTATTGTTACCGTTAAATAATTTTATATTTTTAATTTTCACAATATCAATCATTTAGCTAAATAGCAATGTATTTAAAATAAAACCCCAAAAAATGACCAAGCCCAACCACTCCGGTGAGCAATGGAAAAGAATTGAAATTAGCGTTCCAGACTTAGAGAATCCACCACATTATGAAGTCTCTAATTATGGAAGACTAAGGAGTTTTCAAAATGATGCCGAAGGAAAAATTTTGAAAGGATCTGTAATTCAAGGATATCGTTCACTCAACATTCGTCTCCCTAAAGGGAAATCTTTTAATCGCTATATTCATAAACTAGTCGCAACTTTTTTTGTAACGAAAAGTTCTGAAGAAAAATGCTTTGTAATCCACAAAGACTATGACAAATTAAACAACATTTACTCCAACCTTCTTTGGGTGACCAAGGAAGAAATGCTAGAACACAACAGAAAAAACCCAAATGTAATTAATAGACCTAGACCTGCAAAATCTAAAAATTATAAGCTTAATGAATCAAAGGTGATGATGATTAAGAAAATGCTAAAGTCTGACAAGTCTAGATTAAAAATGATTGCCAAGCAGTTTGGTATTACGCATACACAGTTAAACAGAATTAGGTCTGGGGAAAACTGGGGTCATGTGAAATTGGTGGAAGAAGAATAAAGTTATCCTAGGCTGCTTGCCAAAGGCAGGTCAACGTAAAAAGTGGTACCTATACCGATTTCAGTATCAAACCATAGGTTTCCACCACTATGTTCAACGCCTCTTTTTGCCATGGCTAGCCCAAGTCCTGATCCGCCAACTTTGGTGCTAAAATTTGGTAAAAACACTTTGTTTCTAACGTTTTCTGGGATACCGCTTCCGTTATCTTTTACCTCAATAATGGCAAATTTCTCTTTATCATTTTTGTAAACTCTGATATTGATTTTTGCTTTTCTATCGGTTGGTACAGATTGGATTCCATTAATAATAAGGTTGGTCACTACTCTGTTGATCAGTTGATGGTCGCTTCTTACAAGAAGTTCCTTTTCTTCTGTTTCGATGGAAACGTCCACCTTATTATTTTGTGCATACAGGTAGGCGGTTTTTTGAACTAGACCTGAAAGTTCAAAGACTTCACTTCTCGGAACTGGCATTTTTGCGAACTCAGAGAAAGAATTGGCGATTTCGGAGATATTGTCAATCTGTTCTGTTAAAGAAACTAATGCCCTTTCTATTCTCTTTTGAGCTTTTTCATCAAGAGAGGGTAAAGTTCTCTGAAGCTGCTGAATGGTGAGCTTCATCGGAGTTAATGGGTTCTTTATTTCATGTGCCACCTGTTTGGCCATTTCTCTCCAAGCCGTTTGCTTTTCACTTTGAGAAAGTGCGTCTTTACTGTCTTCCAACATTTTAAGCATATTATTGTAAGATTGAGTCAATACCCCAATTTCGTCTTGTGCTTCCCAAACAATAGGCTCATTTTGCTTACTTAAACTCGTTTTCTTAATTTTTTGAGCCACCATTTTTAATGGATTTGTGAGGTGGTTTGACGCAAAATAAGAGAGAATAAGCAAAATCAAGAATAGAGCAATGCAAATGCTAAGTATAGTAGTAAAAACCTCTTCTAACTGATGTTCAAGAGTGTTAGATGAATCAAAAAATGGAACACCTATCACACCAAGCCTTTTGTTCTCTCTGTTTTTAAGGGCTAGATAAACGGCCTTATAATTTAGCTTGCCGAGTGATTCGTCCAGAAGGATTTCATTCTCGTGCTCTTCCAATATATATTGATAAGCCTGAGGGTTTATGCGGTCAGAAAGTAAATGATATTCATAAATAAGTGGTCTAGAGCTCAAAGTTAATATGCCATCATTATTGAAAAAATTGATGTCGGATTTAGTGTCTTGTGCCAGCTTATTAATTTCTTGTTTAAAAAAGGCCTCACTACTTTTTCCATCTTCTAAATTTTGCAAATGAAGTCTTACTGTGGAGCCAATATTTTTAGTGTTTTCTAAATAGAAATTTCCCTGAATAGTAAGCAGGGTACTTCTTATTACTCCAATTATGGCAAAAAGTATAAGTAAGAATGGAAGTAAGAATGCAGCATTCAGGTATATCTGAATTTTGGTAGAGAAATTCATTCTTAGTTTTCTCAAGCCTATTCTTATGGCATACAGAAGTATAACAAAAGAGATAATAAGTACCAAAAAGAGATACAAAAAAGAGAAGTCCGAGAGGAGGGAGATCCAGATGTTGTTTTCCGAAGAAATGATAATTGATCTTCCATTTTGGCCTTTTACTCCTAAATGTTCAAAATCATTGACTTGTATACCGTTCTTAAATAAGTCAGGATTATTTAAAATGTTTAGGTCGATAGATTTTTGATAATTGAATTTTCCATAGGTATAAACGAGCTCATTCTTTTTATTAAATATGGCATAGCTATAAGATTTTGAATCAGGATTCTGGACAAACCTTTTTTCCATTAAAAGTTCTGGGTATACACTTTCGGCGTAGCCATCTCTTAGTTTGAAATCTAAAATCACTGAACCTGCATTCCCATTTAAAGGTATAAATACGACGTATTGTTTTATAAACTGCTCTCCTGTTTCGTTGATGAAGAATATGCTAGGGTTATCCGTCTTATATTTATTTTTCTTGTATTGTTCTTCCAGCTCTAAAAGACTCGGTAAGGGCGTTTTTATGCCCAGTTGGTTTCCATTACTGTCAAAAGAGAGTATCTCAGTATTGTATTTATCAAAATATAAATCTAAGTGCTTTTGCTTAATCAGACTTTCTACGGCTTGTTTTGGGAGTAATTCCCTTTTTATACTTTTAACCACATTGGAATCTTCTTTAATTCCTTGAATCACTTTTGTTAAAAGACCTTCTGCAAGAGCGTCGTTTTCTGCCAAATAACGTAAACCATAATTCTGTTTGTCGAAAACATTTTTCTTGACAGATTCAGTTTTAATAACTTGAACGGTCATTAAGGTGAAGACAAATGCCCCCAAGAAAAAGTAAATGGAAGTATTGTACTTAAATGAATGAAGATATCTGGATAGTTTAAAATAGTATACAATCAAGAAGTATACAGATACCAGCATGTATACCCATGATAGTTCACCTAAATAGAGTAATATTAATATGGATATCAGAACGCCCAAAAGCCAATGTAAAATCCCGAATTTCTGATTCATGTTTACCCTTAAGAATAAAGTACTTAGGAAGTGCAGGGATAAAAAGAATGCAAACGCTAGTATTATGAAAAATACTATCGCGGCTAATTTGAGATGATTAAAGTCTATGCTAAAAGAATAATCTAAGAGGTATGACGATTTTTCATAAATGGACGAAAGACGTATGAAAGCTAAACGCCCAAGTAAATTAGTAACTATAACAGCCAGAACGGAAAAGATACTTTTAACGACCTTAGATGAGCTTTGAAGTTTAAAATATGCTTGGGACTTATTAAAATGGCTAATTAAAAAGGAAACAAATACAACTAGGAAACTTGTGTTAAGGATGATATCTCCTAGAGAAGGGGCGAACTTATTTAAGGCAAAATACTTGGGGTTGAACAAGTCTCCTTCACTTATTGCAAATGGAAGACTGTTGGCGAGCATGAACCAACGAATGGTAATGATATATGCCAATAGTAAGGACGCGGCCAATTCTATTTGCGAAGTAGAACATAATAATCTGATGTGCAGGAACAAGAAAATTCCGAAAAGGAATAAGCCTATAAAGGTCAATATTAGAGATTGGTTTGTTACCTCTGTTGAATTCAGGTTTTCTGCCCTAGGAGGAACTACGGAGAAAAGGAAATGATTGTTTTTATCATTAATATTAAGATAGTCGAATTTGCTTTGGGCATTTCCAATGGTTAAAGGACTAGTAGGAAGTATCCTTTTATCAAAGCCAGACTTAAGATAGTCGTTTTCGTTTCTGAATTTCTGGTAGAGTGGAATTAGAGAAACAATTTCTAATTTTTGTTTGCGGTAATAGAAAACTTGTTTTTTGACAATATTGATATGATTGTTTTTAGCGAGAAGCCCATCTTCTTGAAAAGTGGAGATCCACTCGTAATCGGGAATGTATCGGTGGTCTGACCAATAGATCAAGTGACCGTCTCTAAAAATGTAGTAAGGAAATACAGTCTGTAGATTTAACTCAGCAAATTTTACTTGATCACTTTTTTGAAATAAGCCGGTAATTTCTGTAAGTTCTTCGTCGGCGGCTTCTAAGCTTTTTAATACTTTGCTTTGAACAGCCTCTCCATAATGTTTTTCTGAAGCTCTTGGGGTGTTCTCTTCCAACAACCGATTGCTCAAGAAGGCCGCAATAAGGCTTATTGCAGCTAATACGAGTAGCGTGATTTTTTTTGTTTTGGAAGAGATCATTTAAGTGTTTAACGCTTATCTAATTTCAATGGATAGGGAAAAAACCGTGCCAATGACTTTGCGGTTTATGGAGTTTTGTTGCGATTTATAAAATACACTAAGGTTAGGTTACTAATAAGAAAAATCATTAATTGTTTCGAAGGAAGGAATATTATCGGAAATTTAGACCGAATAGAAATTGATATGAAAATAATGGAAGATTTGTTGAAGATCATGGTCCCAGCGGGCTTATTGTTGATAGGTATGTATGTATTGGCCAAATCTTTTTTGAATAAGCAATATGATCTTAGGAAGTTAGAGCTAAACAGCAAATCGAACGAAGCCATAACACCGTTAAGACTTCAGGCTTATGAGCGTATGACACTTTTTTTGGAGCGAATTACACCTAATTATTTGTTATTAAGGCTTTTTGATAGAGCGGTTCATGTGAATGATTTTCAGGCTATTCTTTTAAAGGAAATAAGAGAGGAATATTACCATAATCTGGCTCAGCAAATTTATATATCAGCAGAGGCTTGGGAAGAGGTTAAAGGTGCCATGAATGAAATGCTATCACTGGTTAATCAAGCGGCTTCGGAACTTAAGCCAGACGATTCGGCTATTCAGCTTTCAAAGAAAATTTTTGATAAAGTGATTAACGAAGAGCGTGACCCTACTCGAAATGCCTTGTTGATGTTAAAAAAGGAAGTTAAAATTCTGTTTGAATAGGATTCTTTACTGCTTTATTGGTAAATTTCTAAAAATATAAAAGGATAATAATATGTCGGTTACATCAAAACATTTGGCAACATTCATTTTGGGAGCGGCTGCTGGAGTGGCAATGCATAAGTATCTTCAAACTGAAGAGGGCGAAAAGCTTATGGAGGACTTAAAGACCAAGGGAACACAATTAAAGGACGAGGCCGAGGGTGCTATAGATAAAGCTCCAGAATACTTTGAAGCATTAAAAGGTGAGGCGTCTAATAAGCTTGCTGATACTTTGGCCATGCTGAAAGAGAAGTTTCCAGAGGCAGGAGAGATGATAAAGGAAATTATTGGAGGAACTAAGCCCAAAACAACGTAATTAAAAGGCGAGCTTTAGGCTCGCCTTTTATGATTTACAAAAATTTACGCCACCACTTATCATTGGGTAGTGGTTCATGTCTCAAGGAAATGGTTTGGCCAATTTCTGGTAATACCATTTTTACATTTTCGGTTTCAGCAGCTGCTGTAGCTCTTTCAACCGATTCCTGCCAAGGGTGTAAAGCTAAGGTAAATGCCCCCCAGTGAATAGGCATCATTTGCTCTGCCTTAATATCTATGCTCGCTTGTACCGTTTCTTCGGGCATCATATGGATATTATCCCAGCGTTCGTTATACTGCCCACATTCCATCATGGCGAAATTAAAAGGGCCATATTTTTCACCTATTTCTTTAAAGTGAGGGCCATAACCACTGTCACCACTAAAGTAGATGTTGTCTGATTGTCCTTTAATGACCCATGACGCCCAGAGAGTCGTGAACCTGTCTGATAGACCTCTTCCTGAGAAGTGTCTGGCTGGCGTACAAGCCAATTTTAATCCTTCAAAGTCGGCTTCTTGCCACCAATCTAACTCTTTTATCTTATCAGAAGCTACGCCCCACTTTTCTAAATGACTGGCTAAGCCTAAGGGTACGTAAAACTGTTTGACCTTGTCTTTAAGTTTCAACACAGACTCATAGTCTAGATGGTCGTAGTGGTCATGAGAGAAAATAACTAAATCTATCTCAGGAAGTTTTTCAATCGCGATAGGAAGGTCTTTACTATATCTTTTGGAGCCAATCATAGCAATGGGTGATGGACTAGCACCAAGCATGGGGTCAATGAGTACTTTTAATCCGTCGATTTCTAAAAGAAAAGCCGAATGCCCAAACCAAGTAATTCGAGTGGAGTCGCCTATTCTTTTTTGAATGTCTATGGAATCAATTTTTTGAACTGGTAGGTTCACTTTTGGTTCTCTTCCTGCTTTGTCCAGGTATTCGGGAATCATTTTAAGGGCTTCCCAAGTTCCCATTTCCATGGTGGTTTCTATGGCATTTATAAAAAGTCCATCTTTATAGTTTTTAGACTTTAGATAGTTTTCTCTCTTTGCTTCTGTTGGTTTCCCTCCAAAAACTGGATGGAAATTCATAAATACAACGGTGCCCGCTACTATCAAAAGCAGTAAGACTGTGATTCCGATGAATATCATTTTCAAGATTCTTTTCATAGTATGTGAGTAATCACTTACAAAAGCGGTTTTCGATTTTATTAGTTCGCATGTAGTATGTTTTCTTTAGAAAATGTTTTCAATTCCTTCTCTGCTACATAAAAAAGCTCCTCACTTCAAAAGTAGTGAGGAGCTAAATAAAATAAAATATGTGCTATGACCTAGCTAGGATACCCGGGATTTTGAGGTTTAAGATTCGTGTTATTTAACATTTCTTGCTTTCCTAGTGGAAGCAATAAGTGTTTTTCTTGAAGGGCTTGGTTAGAGCTGCCATTAATATGCCCCACAAAATTATCAAAACCATTGGTCTTTTCATTATAGGCTTTTCTAAGCCTGACCATGTCAAACCATGTGATTTGCTCATAGCATAGTTCATGCCATCTTTCTCTCCAAACCGCCTCTCTGAAAGAAGCTTGAGTGTATGTTCCTAAGGCCGGAGTAGCTAAGGTGGCTCTGTCTCGTATTTTCTTTAAAGCATCATAAGCATCCTGTGTAGGGTTACCTAGTTCGTTCTGAGCTTCTGCAAATATTAATAATACCTCGGCATATCTAATTTGTGGAACATTCAGATTGTTGTTTCTAGAACCGGCCACGCCTTTGGTTCCGTTAGATGTTTTGTTGAAGTGCTTGAAAATATAAGACGCTCCTAGGTCAAACTCTGCACCATTTCCATTAGTGAAGTAAGTGTTATAGAAGTATCCTTCTTGATTCTTAGCTCTTAAATCTCCTTTCTCGTAAGAGTTATAAAAGGCCGTAGTAGGAACAGTACTACCCGTACCTGACGGTCCATTATAAGTAACAGGCTTAAAGTTAGGGTACATGTTATCCATAGGATTACTAGCTACCACATTATTATACTGAAGCATAAATAGGTGCTCCTTTGTATTCTTCAAGTTTTCTTGATGTACTTGAGTGTAGGTGTCAAACAAAGCTATTTGAGTAGGGTTAGCTTTGGCGTAATCCATTACCTCTTTAGCTTTATTTGCAGCTAATTGATAGTGAGAAGCTCCCTTTGATAATGGAAACCCTGCCATGGTTAAATAAACCCGCGACATTTGTGCTTTTACCGCGGCTAAACTTACTCTACCTGTGGCATCCATCCAAGATAAGCCTGCAGCTTCGGCTCTCTTAAGGTCAGCTTCTATAAGGGCATAAACCTCTTCTTGCGGAGCTCTTGCTGGTAAGAAATTTTCAGAAGCAGCTGTCTGTGGTTTTGTGATTAATGGAACATCTCCCCATAGTCTTACCGCTGTGAAATAAGCGGTAGCTCTCAAAAAGCTAGCTTCGCCTAAAATTTTGGTTTTTTGAGCCTCGTTCATTGGCGTAATAGCTGGGACTTTATCCAACACTTGGTTGGCTTGAGCTATTACTTTGTAAAGGCCATTCCAGTAGTTAACTACGTGTGCCGTGTTTCCGTCGTGAACCAAACCATAAAGGTTGTTCAAATCCGAGTTTTGAGCTGTTTCAGTAGTGCTTGTTCCTGTTAAAGCTTCTAAAAGTTGCCAGTTAGCAGAAAATATACCAGCTCCATTACCCATGAAACGCATGTCTGAATAGACAGAAGCTAAGGCTGCTTCAGCGTGGTCAGGGATTTGATAGAAGCTGTCTGGACTAAGGTTAGATGGAGCTACCTCTTCCAGAAAATCTGAGCAGCTCGCAGTGCTGAATAAAATGATAACACTAAGTATCATTTTACCGAATTGGTTTTTTATTAAATATTTCATTTTGTCTTTCTTTTAATACTTTGAGTGTTATTATAATGTAACCTGTAAACCTAACATGTAAGTAGTAGGCTTAGGATAATTATGCCAGATCATACCTTGAGAGAAGGCACTGTTGCCATTTCCTTGGTTGGTAGGAGCTGTTTCAGGATCTCCTACAATCTTATCCTCAACTAGCAAGAAGAAGTTTTGAACAGAACTATAAACTCTAAGTCGGCTTAATTTTAATTTTTCGGTTGTGGCTGATGGGAAAGTATAACCCAGCATGGCATTTTTTCCTCTTAAAAATGAGCCATTTTTAATCCACTGTGTATCCACGTTTGTTACATAACCAGCACGCGTATCTCTGATTTCCGCAATCATCGTGTTTTGGTTTGATGGTGTCCAAGCATTTAATACCGAAGTATAACTGTTAGCTAGAGCTTGACGGTCTTCACTTGGGTGAAGGTTCATCATCATCACGTCATTACCGAACATGAATTGTGTTTCAAACAAGAAGTCAAAGCCTTTAAAACGAAGACTGTTAGTAAGAGCACCCCATCCTTTAGGACTTCCGTTTCCGATGATAGAACGGTCAGCGTCTGTAATGGCTTTGTCACCATTGACGTCTAGGTATTTAATATCACCAGGAAGCATGGTAAGACCGTTTCTGTAGCTGGTAAATTGAGCTGCTTCATCACGTTCTGCTTCGCTCCAAACACCTAGTCTTGTTAAACCCCAGAAAGCACCAACTGGCTCTCCAATTCTAATAATGTTCGTTGGATTAGTGAAGTTAGGTCCACCTACGTTGAAAATATCTGAAGGCGTTGCTAAAGAAAGTACTTTGTTCTTGTTGAAAGAGATGTTGAACGAAGTAGTCCACTCCAGAGCACCTTTTAGGTTATTGGTATTGATACCTAACTCTATCCCTTTGTTTTCCATAGAACCTACGTTTCTACGAATAGTTGCATAACCACTCGTTTGAGGAACAGGAGCATCCAAAAGCATGTCTGTCGTTTTTCTGTAGTAATAGTCGGCCTCTACATTAATTCTACCATTCAATAAACCTAATTCTACACCGAAGTCAGTCTGAGCTGTTTTCTCCCATTTAAGGTCTGGGTTAGCTAGTCTTGCAATACCAGTTCCAGATACTCTAGTGTCGTTATAGATCGTAGAATAGTTTGAGCTAAGAAGAGATAAAGAAGAATATGGCGGTATTTCTGAGTTACCCGTTAAACCATAACTTGTTCTTAATTTCAAGTTAGAAATTACGGTATTGCCTTTAAGGAAGTCCTCTTCAGACACACGCCAAGCCAATGCTCCAGAAGGGAAGAATGCGAATTTGTGGTTTGCTCCAAATTTAGAAGAACCATCAGCACGTCCCGTGAAAGTAACTAAGTACTTATTCATTAAACCATAGTTTAATCTACCGAAGTATGAGTTAAAAGCACTTCTGTTTGCACTAGAACCTACAGATGGATTAGTGGCACCAGCACCTAGATTGTTGAACGTGAAATAATCTGTTGCAAAACCAGATACACTCGCACTCATGTCAAAGAAGTTGGTTTCTTGCCATGATAAACCTAAAAGACCAGTGAACGAGTGAATGTCCTTGAAGTCTTTCGTATAAGTTAAATAGTTTTCTAAAGACCAGAAGCTTTCTTTTCCGTTATAGGTAGAAGCGTTTCCTTGAGCACCAATGTTCAAAGTTCTTGTTTGAGATTGGTTAATTTCTTGGGTTTTAATGTTAGCACCCAAAACCGTTCTCATTTCAAGACCCTCCATAAATTTGATATTAGAATAAACACTACCTATTGAGGTTTGGGTATTCATAATATATTTTCTGTTTGTAGATCTGTGTACAGAACTCATAGTTCCTTCAGCAAACGGATAATCTCTGTTATTGGCAAAAGTTCCGTCTTCGTATCTTACAGGAAGGAAAGGAAAATCTTCTACGATTTGACGAGCTACTGCATCGTTAATGTCAACTACGTTTTCTGTTTGGTTATTGTAGTTCAATGTTCCACCTACTTTCAGCCAGCTGTTTACGTTATCGTCAATTGTAAACCTTGCAGAATATCTTTTTAGGTATGAATTAATAAGTAAACCTTGGTCGTCTCTATATCCTAAAGAGAATGAATGTTGCGTTTTTTGATTTCCACCACTAAAACCTAACTGATGGTTTTGAGAAACTCTGTTCTGAGAACTCTCATCTAACCAGTTGGTGTCATATTTAGGTTTGCCATTGGCATCAAAAATTCTTGGGTCTGTACGACGTAAAGCTGGATTTAGGTAGGCCCATTTTCCTGCTGCCCATCCGTTTGGATCGTATTTCGCCATGTTAGCCCATGCCAAATCTTCAACAGCCAAATACTGTTCTGCATTTAATACTTCAGGTCTGTTTGGCCCAATAGTATTCATACTAAAATCAGCATTGTAAGTTACCTGACTAGCACCAGCTTTACCTTTTTTGGTCGTTACTAATATAACACCATTGGCACCTCGAGCTCCATAAATGGCTGTAGAAGAAGCATCTTTCAATACTTCTACAGAGACGATGTCGTTTGGGTTAATGTAGTCAATAGCCGAAGTAAACTGAGATTGGTTTCCTTGAGGAAGCATGACTCCGTCTACCACGTAAAGCGGGTTGTTTGAAGAGTTAATAGAGCTAAAACCTCTAATTCTAATTTGCGTTCTTCCTCCTGGCCTTCCAGAGTTGGAGCTCACTTGAACCCCAGCCATTCTACCGGAAAGCCCTTGTGCTAAAGAAGGAGCAGGTCTTTCTAAAAGTTGCTCGGCTTTAACGGAACTTACAGAACCCGTTAAATCAGATTTTTTCAAAGTACCGTATCCGATTACCACTACTTCATCCAGTATTTTATCGTCTGGATCAAGTGACACATTGACTACTGTTTGATTGCCAACAGATATTTCTTTAGCTCCGTAACCTATTAAAGAAAAAGTAAGAATGGCACCGCTCTCTGGTACCTCAATAGCGTATGTTCCGTCCCCATTTGTGATGGTTCCTCGCTGAGTACCTTTCAAAACAATACTTACACCAGGGATTCCGGTGTTTGTTTCGTCTTTTACTGTTCCCGTAATTCTTTTATCAACCGCCACTTTCTCTGAGGTGGTTAAATTGGAATTGTTAGGATTTGCGTTGTAAAGTTCTGCAAATGAATGGTTTGCGGAGCACAGTAGCAGTGCGGATGCTACAGATAGATTTCTAATTGCTCCAGACCACAATTTTGGAATTGGGTAATTTTTAAGCATAGTATACCTAAGTTAATTAAGAGTGATTGATTGAATAATTTTAACTAAAAGTAGTCTATTATTGATATTTTTTATGATTTCCTATATTGCTTTTTTGTTAATAATGTACATAAATATCTTTTGTGAATACCAAATGAACTAAAGTGAATATATCTGAATTCTGACCATTTTCAAGTCCTATCACTTTCATGATTTAACGACTAAATGACACTTATAAAACCTAAATATTTGACTATAAAAGTGGTCTGTTTTTTTTGACAGTAGTTGATTATTGGGAGGTGTAATTACGGTTAGGTACGTGTGTAAAGATTGAGGAAAAGGTGAAATTGAAGAGGTGTTTTTTTGCCCATATATATCGCTTTATATGAGCCATTTAATGCGTAAGAAAAACCATTGGATCGGATTATGATTTTCAAAAAAGAATTTCTTGTTCCAATTATCGATTACCCATTCTTAAGTACTTAAAATTAAAAACCACACTGGTTATAAATTTCTCATATTTTAGAAATAACTAAAATTTAATCTTCATATAACATGTGAGGAAAATGAAACTGTTAGGGCGAGTTGACCTCGAAATAAAAAAGTGGTAGTGGATTCTTAAACTCGGTTTATGCAATGGAGAATCGTAATGAGTTTTAAAGTGGAATAAATCAGTCACTTAAACGAGATTAGCATAGCAGTCTACCCTGAGCTTGCCGATAGGAAGCAATTTAGCTACGTTCCCGATAAATTTCGGGAGCTTTTCTAATGAATAAAGCGGGTTAAAAGAGTATCATGCCATGCAGCAGGAGACTATCCATTAATGGAGTTCGGTTAGTAGTAAAGAAAGATATTTGTCAGCGGTAGAAAGAGTTAATTCAGGAACTTATGAAGCTCATGAATTAATAAAGGAGTAAAATGATAATGTTATGGGATATCAATACTTGGCAGGATTATGTTTACTGGCATGGCACTGCCAAAAAAATAGATTTAATGAGCTTATTAAAGAATGCATGAGGACCCTGTTTGAAGTAAAGAAAGGCTTAAAGGCAAGTTTAGGAGACTATTGGTTTGGGATGAAATAGATTCCTATATCGCTTTTATGATGAGCTCACTCACATTTTACAGGGTCGTTATTTATTTCAAAACCGGAGGGCTGTAAAAAACAAAACTGGTAGGGTTTATCCCGTACCAGTCTTATTAATGAGCTTATGTATGATTTTTTCCTAAATATATTGACACATATAAGAAGTCTGTGTCTCTACTTTCACTTTAAAAGAAGAATCTCCAATCACATTAAAGTGCTGACCTCCGTTAAAGGTTTTCCATTCTGTTTCGTTTGGTAAAAGAACAGTAAGGGCTCCTTGAATAACATTCATGATTTCTGGTGCACCAGTACCAAAAGTGTATTCTCCGGGCTCCATCACGCCAATAGAAGATTTACCTTCTGGCGTTTCATATCCAAGTGATTTTACATTGTTGTCGAAATATACGTTTGCTTCTATCATGCTTACTTATTTTTTATGATTTTCTAATGGTTGTTTTTGTCTGCTATTAGGTGATGTTAGTCGTCTGAGTTCTGTTAGAGATTAATTTAACTATACGTCCGATATTGAAATCAGACACCTCGCAACAAGCATTCTTTCTTAAGCCACACTTACGTTAAGAATTAAAACATAATCTTCCATTTCTATTTCTGTAGGTTCTGTAATTGACGCACTTACTATTAAAGAAAGAGCTTGAACCTCTTCACAGATATAGGCTTGGTTTGCGGTAATGGCTGTTGCCAATTCCTGATTATTGTTTTCTAGCTGGATGTTAATTTTGTCTGTTACCTCAAAACCGCTGTCTTTACGGTAGTTTTGAATTTTATTCACAAAGTCCCTAGCTATTCCTTCGTGTTTTAATGCTTCTGAAATATGAATATCCAAGGCCACGGTAAGGTTGCCATCCTGAGCCGTTAAGTACCCAGGGAGGTCTTCGGTTAGTATTTCTACGTCTGCCAGTTCTATTTCTCCAACACTTAAAGTTAGTTTGCCGTTCGCTTCAAGTTCTTTTATTCCAGCAGAATCCATGGCAGAAATAGCTCCCGCAACAGCTTTCATTTCTTTACCATATTTTGGCCCTAAGGTTTTAAAGTTAGGTTTTACCTTCTTACTTAAGACACCCGACGCGTCGTCAAGGTACTCTACAGCTTTTATATTGACCTCGGTTTTTATCAATTCTTCCACAGAGCTAATCTGGGAACGAACACGCTCAGATAAAACTGGGATAAGAATTTTTGCCAAAGGCTGACGAACTTTCAGTTGGTTTCCCTTTCTTAAAGAATGCACCAGTGAGCTCACTCTTTGTGCATAATCCATAGAGCCTTCTAAGTCTTCATCTATCCAGGCTTCGTTGGCCACAGGGAAGTCAGAAAGGTGAACTGAGATTTTTTCTGAATCTGCCACTAAGTTCTTATATAACCAGTCGCTATAAAAAGGAGCAATTGGAGACATCAATTTGGCTACCGTTTTAAGACAAACACCCAATGTTTCGTAAGCCAGTTTTTTATCCTCGCTCAGTTCACCTTTCCAGAAACGTCTTCTTCCAAGACGCACATACCAGTTGGAAAGTTGGTCTGTCACAAAATTCTGAATGGCTCTACCGGCTTTGGTAGGCTCATAAGTCTCA
>NZ_JBSRVI010000023.1:0-15739 GCF_055134445.1 Arcticibacterium sp. | reverse complement strand
TCCGATCTGGTAGTTAGCAAATCACCTTCATCTAATAAACTTCCCTGTCTCACTTGGAAATGATCCATAATGCCACTGAAAGGAGCTTTGATTTGAGTAAAACTTAAGTGAACCTCGGCCATAGACTGTTCTGCCTTGGCTTTATCGAATTTGGCCTTGGCTAGAGCCAATTCATTTTTAGATACAATATTGCTATCAGCCAAAGACTTGGTATTCTGAAATTCTATTTCTGCAAAATTGGTCTCTGCTATAGCTTTTTGCAGTTCGGCTTTATACATGGCTGGCATAATCTGAAACATCATTTGCCCTTCTCTTACATACTGTCCTTCATCTACATAAATCTTTTGTAGATATCCTTTTTCTAGAGCTCGTAATTCAATGTGTTGAATCGAGTGTATTTGGCTGACATAATCCTTGGTAATAGTGGTGTCTTTAAGCATTGGACTTGTGACCAAAAATTTGGTTTCCACTTCCGCTTCTTTTTCCTTTTCTGAGTGGCAGCCTGTAGTGCAAAACAATGCACACAAGCTTAAGAGCATGAGAACTTTCTTCATTATTTAATTTAGTTTTAGTAATACGTATGAGGGGTTCTCAGAAAAGACTGAACGGAATAATGCCATCATATCTAATTCTTTAAGGCAGGCCTAAAAAGAATTTCTGAGAAAGAAAAAAAATAGTGGGTGATCAGACTTTAGATTAAAAGTCCGATAGATTTTATCTTATATCTGGAAGACCTGAAATAAGAGATACTTGTTGTTAGATGATAGCGACTCACTGAAATGTAAGCCATTAGAAACACTTAAAGTAGAGGTAAAATCAGCTTTAAACACATAAAAAAAAGCAGTATGATAAATACTGCTCTCGCTATGATTAGAAAATGAAACTAAATCATCTTCGTCTTCTTCTTTTTCCTCAATTCCGAAAGTGTAATCTTCATGCCCTAAATGCTTCTTATCAGAAGAAAGAAGTTTAACCGTATTTTGGCTGGCATCTTGAAAAGTGAAATTACCGTAATCTGAAAAGCTTACATCATTAAAATGGCTATCTGTATCCTGAGAACTAAGTTGGACGAACCCACTCAGCAGGAAAACACATATAGGTAAAATAAATTTTATTAGCCTTGCCATCGAATGCGAAACTACCTCCGGATGTTCTCAACCACAAAAGGAAAATTATATTTTTATTCAAGAGCAAAGCCATAAACTTTTTAGAATCCAGTAATAAAATGATATAATCATAAATGAACAATTTGATTTGTTAAAAACAAAGAAAACGTCATAGGAAGGAAGACCAATTTATTTAGAGCTTTTTCTTCCAAATAGGCATTTTGGGCTATCTTGCGTTTATCATAAACCCTAGCATAATAAATACCATGAGAAGACTTTTTACACTTGTCTGTTTTTGCTTTTCACTTCCTATTTTAGCCCAAGAAAACCCTTCAATTACTTGGTGGAACCCTGCCAACAGTAATATTAAGGTGATAGAAGGACAAGCATGGCCAAATGAAATAGGAAGTCCTTATGGAAGACTCCCTGAAAAAGCAGAAAAAAATGTAAGCTCTGCCATCTGGAGTTTATCTAGACAATCTGCTGGTCTAATGATACGGTTTAGGTCAAACGCATCAGAAATAAAAGTGCGATATGGCACAACCAAAAGCCAAGAAGGAGAAAAAGTTTTCGAGCTAAACCATATGCCAGCCACGGGTGTTAGCGGTGTTGATTTATATGCCATAGACGCCGAAGGCAAAGAAATGTGGTGTGCAGGTAAAAGGAGTTTTGGAGATACTTGCCAATACGATTTCACCCAATTAAACCCAAACGATGCTTACCATAAACAAGGTAGAGAATATCGTCTTTTCTTACCATTGTATAATAAAGTTTCATGGTTGGAAATTGGTGTAGATGCTCAAGCTATTTTGGAGCCACTGGCAATTAGAAAAGAAAAGCCCATTGTCATTTATGGCACTTCCATAGCACAAGGTGCCTGTGCATCTAGACCAGGTATGGCTTGGACTTCTATTTTAGGCAGAAAAATGGACCGACCATTAATCAATTTAGGTTTTAGCGGAAATGGAAGACTAGATGCTCCTATCATTGATTTAATGACCGAAATTGATGCCAAAGTTTTTGTGCTTGATTGCCTACCAAACCTGATACCTGATGCATGGGAAAGAAGTGGGATTTATAAATCTGAAGATTTGAAAGATAGAATTATGGCTGCTGTTCGAGACTTAAGAAATAAAAGCAATATGCCTATTCTGGTGGTAGAACATGCTGGCTACACCGAATCCATGATAAACGACCATAGAAAAGACCAATATCAAACCGCGAACAAGGTTCAGAGAGAAGCTTTCCAGCAATTGAAATTCGAAGGAATTCAGGATTTATTCTATCTCACAAAAGAAGAGATAAACTTAGGATTAGATGACATGGTGGATGGTACTCATCCAACAGACTTGGGCATGCAACACTATGCCGAAGCTTATGAAAACAAGCTCAGAACTATTCTTAAGGAACCTAAAGGTACATTAAGCACGACCATACCTGTCACACAATACAGAGAACCGGGTAATTACGATTGGGAAAAACGCCATACAGAAATCTTAGAAATAAACGCTACGGCTCCTCCTAAATCCATTATTCTCGCAAATTCTATCATTCACTTTTGGGGAGGCTTACCTCGTACTAAAGTGGTGAGAGAGGAAGCTTCTTGGGAAAACATATTTACACCAGCGGGGGTAAAAAACTATGCCTATGGTTGGGATAGAATTGAGAATGTTCTTTGGCGAGTTTACCATGGGGAATTGGACGGTTTTGCTGCTGAAAATATTCTGGTAATGATAGGCACCAATAATTTACAATTAAATTCAAATGAGGAAATAATTATTGGTCTTAAGTCGCTGATAGAAGCCATTAAAGTGAGACAGCCAAAATCAGAAATAAGATTAATGGGCTTATTACCAAGAAGAGCCTTCGAAAGCAGAATAGAAGACCTCAATGTTTTGATGGCAGCTTTAGCGGGAGATTTGAATGTGAAATACGGTGATTTGGGAAGTGAATTCTTAAATGACGATGGCAAGATAAAGGAAGATCTGTTTTCAGATGGCTTGCATCCCAATGCGGCGGGATATCTAATATTGAGAAAAGGTATGCAACCATTACTCGGTATTTAACATTACAGTCAAAAGAACTTAATTCGGAAGCTTTTTGCTCCTACTTTTTACCCATTATTTATTCATAAAAAAAGCTCGCTTTGTAAAAAAAGCGAGCTTCTATATATTAAATGTGCTAATTACATAGCAGCTTCTAATTTCTGAGTCAAAACGTGTTTAGGCACTGCCCCAACAATTTTATCTACCATTTCTCCATTTTTGAAAATCATCAAAGTAGGAATAGAACGTATTCCGAATTCCATTGGCGTGGCACTATTGGCATCAACATCCATTTTACCCACTATTGCTTGGTCTTCGTATTCACCAGCTATTTCTTCAACTACTGGTCCAATCATCTTACAAGGTCCGCACCATTCAGCCCAAAAATCCACCAAAACTGGTTTGTTTGAAGCTATTAATTCCTTAAAATTTGCGTCGTTTATTTCAATTGCTTTACCTGCCATTTCTTATTGTTAATTTGAGTTCAGCAATGTAACATCTATGTTCTTTGATTTAGTTCCAAAGGCATAAAATCTAATATGCATAAATATTTAAAATAGAATCATTCTATTTTATTCCTCAAAATACTTTTCCAATATAATGCATGGACTACTTCAGGAAATTTTAAGTCGCATTTGCTCTCGTTTTCTCCCTAATTAGCAACGTATTATCAAAATTTTTAAAAAATGAGACCATAAAATCCTTAAAAGAAAAGTCATATTGATGATATTTTAACACATTACATCAAAGTAATAGTCAAATAAGTATTACCAATATTACCATATTTTTTATTTAGTATTAATTAATTGTTAAATTATAAAGGCTCATTTAGCTTTGTAATAATCAGTATTTAAATAAAAACAAAGTAATGTCCAAAAATAAATTGGCCGAGAAAGCCTTAAAAGCATTTCTAAAAAGTATTAAAAAAATCAAATCCATTGACATCAAAAAAGGCCTTTCTGAAAGTGGTAAAGTTTTATCTAAGCTAACACTTGTAGCAAATTCAAAGAAAAGCGATTCTAAAAAGAAAAAAGAGTCTAAAAAGGTTAAGCCTGAAGCCAAAACAAAATCAAAAGATAAGTCTACTAAAGGTAAAACCACCGTAAAAAAAGTAGACCCAAAATCTAAATCGAAAAAAAGCGAGACAAAAGCTAAAATTGAAAAACCTTCTTCACCAAAAAAAAAAGTAGAAGAAAAGCCTAAAAGTGCCATTGTTTCAAAACCAACAACAGCCGTAAAACCTCCGGTAACGGTAAAGGCTGCAGCACCTAAAAAGGTAGAAGAGAAATTGACAGCAATGCCGGCTGCTACCGCCAAAATAGTAACAACCAAACCTGTTGTAGGAAGTACACCTAATCCAGCAAAAAAAATCGTAACCACAAGAAGAACGGCTAAAGTTGTGGTTGGTGATAACCTGAAATTAATAGAAGGTATTGGTCCAAAAATAGAGTCCTTTTTAAAGGAAGATGGTACCGATACTTTTGAAAAATTATCAAAAGCAAACGCTGACGATATCAAAAAAATGATGGTAGAAAAAGGAGGTACAAGATACAATGCAAACAATCCTAGCACATGGCCAGAGCAAGCAGCCTTGGCCGCTAAAGGTGATATGGAAGGTTTAAAAGCACTTAAAGAAGAACTAAAAGGTGGTATAAAACCAGCTTAAGCAAAACTTACATTCCCATCACCACAGAGTTCTAAAAGCTCTTGATAAACTTTTTTGTTAATGTCGATTTTTGAATTTCTACTGAATAAGTTCAAGTTCAATTGTTCGGCATTATCAAAAATGTTGAATTTTAGCTCAAAATTTCCAGGATGAGCATTGCTTACCGCTCTCAAATCTTGGATAAAGGCTTCATTTATTTTATTCAACTCTATTTTAAGGTTCACTTCTTTAAAACGTTGTTGCTTAATTTCAGAAAGGAGCTGCATTTCTTTGGGCTTAAATTCTAATTCATCCTCTCTATTCCACCTGGCTTGAATTTTCCCTCTTATAAATATAAACTGACCTTCCATCAGATAGTTATTGAAAGCCACATGGTCTTTTCCGAAAAGCATCATTTCTAAGGAACCTGCGTAGTCTTCCAGTTTGAAAATAGCAAAAGGGTTACCATTTTTAGATTGCCTATGCTGCACCATGGTTATCACTCCTCCAATGCTAAAATCTCTATCTCTATTTTCGGGAGCAATCAGGGTATCTAAGGGTTTACAAAGACTCATTTCTATTGAAAATTGGTCTAGCGGATGCCCAGAGATGTAAAAACCGACTACATCTTTTTCATACTTTAATCGTTCAATATTTCCCCATGGCTCTACCTTTTCGGGTACTGGATTGGCCACAGCTCCACCACCTGCGGCCTCACCAAAAAGAGAGGCTTGTGCAGAGTTTTTATCGTCTTGAATCTTATTGGCATAGCGAATCAACATTTCAATGAAATTCCCACCTTGCTGATATTGAGCGAAATACTGGCTTCTATAAACATCTTCAAAACAGTCAAATGCTCCGGCGTAAACCAGAGATTCTAAAGTTTTTTTATTGACCGTCCTCAGTGTTATCCTGGTCATAAAATCATAAATATCTTTATAAGGGCCATCCACTCTTTTAGCGATAATATCATCGACGGCAGCATCTCCACTTCCTTTTATTCCTGCCAGTCCAAACCTTATCTCTCCATTTTCGTTCACACCAAAACGCTTGGCAGACTCATTAACGTCTGGTCCTAAAACAGGCAAACCGAGTGCCCTACACTCCTCCATAAAGAAGGTGATTTTGTCAATATTACCCAGCTGAGAGGTCAATACCCCTGCCATGTATTCTGAGGGATAGTGCGTCTTTAAATAGGCTGTTTGATAAGCCACAAAAGCATAACACGTAGAGTGTGATTTATTAAAGGCATATTGGGCAAAGGCCTCCCAGTCTTTCCAGACTTTCTCCAAAACCTTTTCAGCGTGACCATTTTCGGCTCCACCTTCCAAAAACTTACTTTTAAGCTTATTTAGGACTTCTATCTGCTTTTTACCCATGGCTTTTCTAAGCACATCGGCATCTCCTTTGGTAAAATTGGCAAGCTTCTGAGACAAAAGCATCACTTGCTCTTGATAAACCGTGATACCGTAGGTTTCAGCCAAATGCTCCTCCATGTCCGGTAAATCATAAGTAATCGCTTCTCTCCCATGCTTTCTATCAATAAACTTAGGGATATAGGCTATTGGACCCGGTCTATAAAGGGCATTCATCGCAATCAAGTCACCAAACTGATCGGGCTTAAGCTCCTTCATGTACTTTTTCATACCATCAGATTCAAACTGGAAAATGGCATTGGTCTCCCCTCTTTGAAAAAGAGCATAGGTTTCTGGGTCATCCAACGGAATATAATCTATCCCGTTTTCCATCAAGTCCAGTGTTCTTTTCTGCTTTTCTGTGGCGTTATCCTTATCTATCCCTTGACCATGATTCTCCTTGATCATTCTAAGGGCTTCCTTAATAATGGTAAGATTTCGAAGACCCAAAAAGTCCATTTTAATGACCCCAGCATCTTCTATTATCTTTCCTTCATACTGCGTAACAAGCAGTTCGGAGTCTTTAGAAGTACTCACAGGAACAATATCTGAAAGATCATGCGGTGCAATGATAATACCGGCAGCGTGTATACCTGTATTTCTCACAGTTCCCTCCAGTTTTTCAGCTTGCTTTAAAACCTTAGCTTCCAGTCCATTACCATGATAAAGGTCTCTAATTTTCTGAACATTGGCCACCTCTTCTGGGCTTAGGCCCATAGAATGTAAACTTTTAGGGCCGTTTTCAGGATAGTGAATAAGTTTCTCAAAATTTATCCCGTATGAGGGCTTATCGGGTACCATTTTGGCAATATAGTTGGCATCTGACAGCGGTAAGTCCATTACCCTAGATACATCCTTAATGGCAGATTTTGTGGCCATGGTACCATAGGTAATGATCTGAGCCACTTGGTTTTTACCATACTTTTGCACCACATAATCAATCACTTTCTGACGGCCTTCATCATCAAAATCGGTATCAATATCGGGCATTGACTTTCTATCCGGATTTAGAAAACGCTCAAAAAGTAAATTATACTTTATCGGGTCAATATTGGTAATTTCAATACAATAAGCTACCACAGAACCCGCCGCCGACCCTCTTCCTGGGCCTATCATCACATCTAGCTTTCTTCCTGCATCAATAAAATCCATCACAATGAGGAAATATCCAGCAAAACCCATGGTTTTAATGGTAAAAAGCTCAAAATCAATACGTTCCTTTACTTCTTCCGTAATTTCCCCATACCGTTTCTTAGCTCCCTCATAGGTCAAATGTTGCAGATATTCCCATTGATTTAACTTATCGTCAGCATGCTTTTTAAATTCCTCTGGAATAGGAAAATTAGGAAGCATGATATCCTGCTTCAGCTCCAAGGTTTCTACTTTTCCAACGATCTCATTGGTGTTGTCAATAGCCGCAGGAATGTCGCTAAATAGCTGAGTCATTTCTGCCGTAGTTTTAAAATAAAACTGGTCGTTATAAAAGGCAAATCTACCCGCTCTATTTCCTCCCTCACTTTCATCGTCATAGTCTTTCATCTTTGGCGTAGCGAGTTTTTCGTTGGTGTTTACACACAACAAAATATCATGGGCTACCCAGTCTTCTTGATCTACATAATGTGAATCATTAGAAGCTATCACGTTTACATTATACTCTTTCGCCCATTTAAGTAACACCTTATTTACCGTGTTCTGGTCGGGTATATCGTGCCTTTGAATTTCTATATAATAATCTTCGCCAAATCTATCCAGCCACCATTTAAATTCCTCTAAACCAGCTTTCTCTCCGTGTCTAAGTATTTCCTGAGGAACTCTAGCACCCAAACAGCAAGTGGTAGCAATCAGCCCTTCCTTATATTTCTCTATTAAGGCCTTTGTAACCCTAGGATACTTACTATATAAGCCATCCATGTAACCCAAAGAACACAACTTGATAAGGTTTTGATAACCTTTTGGCGACTTTGCCAAGAGAAGTTGGTGATACCTTTTATCTTTTTTGTCTTTGGTAAATTGTTTTATAGTGTGATCATCTACCACATACAACTCACAACCTACAATAGGCTTTATCCCGAATTTCCCTGCGTTGGCCACAAAGTCAAAAACGCCAAACATATTGCCATGATCTGTAATGGCCACGGCTGGCATATTGTCGTCTTTCGCTTTCTGAAAAATCTTTTTAATACTAGATGCACCGTCTAGAAGAGAAAACTGAGTGTGATTATGAAGGTGGGAAAACTGCATTGGCGGTCTTATGGGAGTCTTTAAAAACTATATAAAAGCATTCCACTTCAATAAACGGACCTTTAGGCTTGTTTATCAAGAGAAGCAATAGTTTTAATAACTTTGATTCTTTTTTAAGAGTTAAAATTCACTGAAAATGGTTTACAAAATTAGCCGATTTAGGAGCTCATTTCGGGCTAAAGAAGAAAAAAAACTTTTGATTTGAAAATGACCTACTTTTAACTATCTTTGCAGCCCAATTTACTTTTTTGTACTAAAACTGTTTAAATCGATGCCAAAACAAAAAACAAATTCTGGAGCGAAGAAGCGTTTCAAAATTACTGGAACAGGTAAGATTGTACGTAAACATGCATTTCATAGTCATATTTTGACTAAGAAGTCTAAAAAGCGTAAGTCTATACTTGCAGGTTCCACGCTTGTTCATCCAACAGATGAAAATCGTATTAAAAGCCTATTGGCTCTTTAATCAACATTAATTAATTATTGGTTCAATTGTTTCACCCGACAAAAGGCTAAGAAAGAATACGTTTTAAGCGTATCGCCTCCAGTCAAAAAACTTAAAGATTATGCCACGTAGTGTCAATCATGTAGCGTCGAGAGCAAGACGAAAAAAAGTGCTTAAACTTGCCAAAGGATTTTTTGGTAGAAGAAAGAATGTTTGGACAGTAGCGAAAAACGCTGTTGAAAAAGCATTATGTTACGCCTATATTGGCCGTAAGCAAAAGAAAAGAAACTTCCGCAAGTTGTGGATTGTCCGTATCAATGCAGGTGCTAGACAGCACGGGTTATCTTATTCTGTTTTTATGAATAAGTTATCTACTGCTGGTATTGATTTAAATCGTAAAGTATTGGCTGATTTAGCAATGAATCACCCAGAGACTTTCAAAGCGATAGTAGAAAAAGTGAAATAATAGCGAAATTCATTTCGCTTGGAAAATGAGACCTCCTTTTGGGGGTCTTTTTTTTGCTTTAAGTCTACCGAAAAATAAAGTATGTGACTAATGCAGACTTAGAAAGTCTATAATTGGTAGCTTTGCGTAACTTAAATAGCTTGCTATCATAATTCCATTAAAAACTCAACGAATATTTTGAAGATTAGAATCCTTAAGATATTACTTTTTGTTCTTACTTCCTCTCTGCCTGGATTATCACAGATTAGTATTGATTTGCCTATAAACATGTCGGTTTTTCAAAGGAACAGCAGTAATAACGCCACTGTATACATTGCAGGAACCTACCAAAATCCAATAGTCACCTCAATTCAAGCCAGATTACTTAACCCAGGCACTACTACGCCTATTTCAGGTTTCGACTGGCAGATCATTCAATCCAATCCCACTAAAGGGAAGTATTATGGGCAATTGAACGCCGTTCCGGCTGGATGGTACACTTTAGAGGTTAAACTGGTCAATACGAATGTCACTTTAAGCACCACCTCAGTAGCTAAATTAGGGGTTGGGGATGTTTACCTTATTTCTGGGCAATCAAATGCGGCGGGTATTGATCCATTAGATGCAAGTGCTTACGTAGATCCTCCAGTGATGAATAACGAGAGAAGTCTCAGTCATAATTCGGTTCAAGGTTGTTTCGCAACATATCCAGACTTTGCTCAACTTTCTGCCATAAATACAGGTCATAAAATCTCAGTATCTGGCGAAAGCCCATGGGCATATAGTGTTCTTGGAAACAATTTAGTGAATAATTTAAACGTACCCGTCGCTTTTTTTAACGGAGCAGCTGGTGGAACTAGTATAGAAAATTGGCTTGCAAGTTCAAATGGTTTACCCACCAATGGAGTGCATCAACCTTATAATGGTAGTCAATATTGTAATTCTGTAGGTGCACCATATAATATTTTCACAAAAGCCTTAAAATATTACCCTAATCTTTACGGTGTTAGGGCCATTATTTGGCATCAAGGTGAAACGGATCAGGCTATAAATACCTCTCAATCTGATTATCAGAATAAATTGACTTCTTTTATCACTAAAACTAGGACAGACTTTGGTGCTATCATCCCATGGATGGTGAGTCGTGCTAGTTATTTTGAAGGTAATACTTCTGTCAATGTGATTAATGGCCAAAACGCTCAAATCAACGCATCAAACCAAGTATTTGCAGGACCCATAACAGACGGATACACTTCTTCAGACAGAACAGATAATATTCACTTCAATGCATCTGGGATGAGCAAATTTGCGGGTGACCTATATAATTCAATAACTGTCGGAACATTTCTCTCATCCTCTACACCTATACCCTCTAAAACGGTACCAGAGACATCTATCAGTGTTTCAAACGGCTCTGTTACCTTAACGGCTCCAGGAGGCTATAGCAGCTATAAATGGGTTTCAGGGAATAATATCAATGGAAATGCAGAAGGAACCAGTGCGAGTTATTCTAACTCGAGTGGAACTTACAGATGCTATTTAACAGACGGAAATGGTAATGTGACCATGAGCCAAGCTGTAAACATCAGCAACATTATTAGTCAGCAAAGCCTTTCTAGTACCTATGTAGATAGTCTTTATTTGTCAAATTATACGCCGTATAGTATTCAAAATGGTTTAGGTCCAGTTTCTTTCGACCAAAGCGTTGGAAGTACGGCCAATGAAGGGGACGGTAGTATCATGGAAATCAAAGGTAAATCTTTCACTAAAGGAATAGGAACGCATTCTGGCTCTGAGCTCATCTATAAAATGAAAACGGGTCTACATGCTAGATTCAAGGCTTCCGTAGGGATTGACGACGATTCTTTTAGTGGTGCTGGCGTTATTTTTAAAGTTTATGGCGAAAATACCCTGATATACACCAGCCCTACGCTTACAAACCTATCTGATGCCCTAAACATTAATGTAAATATTGCAGGGTATACTAGTATTAAATTGGTGGTAGAAAATAGTGGAGGATCGGTAGCTGCGAATCAGGCGGATTGGGGGAATGCTCGTATTATCTTCGACAAACCTAAGAACTTAACTTTCCCAAAAATATTTCCGACCTGTGTGGAACTCAATTGGACATCCGAAAATGATATGAATGGTATAGCATCTTATCAAGTTTTCAAAAATGACATTTTACAATCCAACGTTCCTGCCGGCACATTGAAATACACTTTCACGGGACTGAGCCAATCTACTTCCTATAAGTTTAGCGTTAAGGCTATTGATACAAATGGCTATGAAAGTCCGAAAATAGATAGTACCATACTAACTAGCGATATTACCGTTTCCTATTCTGCCAACAATCAAGTATGTATTGGCAGCCCATCTATTCCTAGCTTCTCACCCCTAGGAGGTACTTTCTCCATTAATAACAAGCCAGACTCTGTTACTTTCAGCCTCAATGCAAATACGGGAGAAATACTATTTGGTTCCGATGGTTTTGTACAATTAAAATATACTTGGGGTGTGGGAACAACTTGTGAAGGCAATAGAACTTTCTATGTGGGAGGTTTAGTTAAACCTAACGCACCAGTAATAAGCAATGTCATAGATAGCTTAATAAATAAAGGAACTTCTGTAACATATAATGCCTCAGCCTGTGCAAGCAGTTATACGCTTGAATGGTATAATCAAAGTAATAACCCTAGCATCACTGTTACACCCACCGATACCAGCACATACTTTGCATATTGTAAAAATTCAACCTGTTATAGCAACGCTTCTAATAAAATAAAACTGAAAGTAATACCGGATTGCCCAAACAGCTTTCTATTAAAATCTACTGTTGATGATTTGAGCTATGGCTCAAAATCTTTTAATTTTTCTGCCTCCCAAACGATAACTGCCTCAAATAAATTGACCAATCCCACTGGAGCAGCTTACAAGGCGGGTCAAAAGATATTACTGACACCTGGTTTTGAAATTAAACCTGGGTCTGTCTTTTCGGCAACAATTGGCGGCTGCCCATAAAATATTACTGCCAAAAAAATACGATTCCTGACAAACTGTCACAAATCTTTGAGCATTACGCCCTTGGCATATTGATTGTTCATTTCTTGGCATAATGAATTTTAAATAAAAAAAACGATAAATATAACATGGGAAAAATCATAGGAATTGACTTAGGAACGACTAACTCCTGTGTGGCAGTAATGGAGGGAAGTGAGCCTGTTGTTATTGCCAACAGTGAAGGAGCAAGAACAACGCCTTCTATTGTGGCATTTCTAGAAAATGGTGAAAAGAAAGTGGGTGCTCCTGCCAAACGTCAAGCCATTACTAATCCGAAAAACACAATTGCTTCGGTTAAGCGTTTCATGGGTAAACAATATTCTGACGTAAGTTCAGAACTGAAAACCATAGCTTACGATGTAGAAAAAGGAAATAACGATACGCCAAGAGTAAGAATTGGTGATAGACACTATACTCCCCAAGAGATCTCTGCTTTCATTCTTCAAAAAATGAAGCAAACGGCAGAAGATTATTTAGGGCAAGAAGTAACTGAGGCTGTAATTACAGTACCAGCATACTTTAACGATGCTGAAAGACAAGCGACAAAAGAAGCTGGTTTAATAGCTGGACTTGAAGTGAAAAGAATTATCAATGAGCCTACAGCCGCTGCATTGGCTTATGGTCTTGACAAGCAAGACAAAGATGCCACAATTGCGGTGTTTGACCTTGGTGGTGGTACTTTTGATGTATCTATCCTAGATTTAGGAGACGGTGTGTTTGAAGTGAAATCTACTGACGGTGACACGCATTTAGGTGGTGATGACTTTGACCAAGTAATCATTGAGTGGTTAGCAGATGAATTTAAGAAAGACGAGGGCGTAGACTTACGTCATGACGCTATGGCTCTTCAACGTTTGAAAGAAGCTGCTGAAAAAGCTAAAATGGAGCTTTCTAGCTCTTCTCAGGCAGAAATTAACCTTCCATATATATTCCCTGTGGATGGTGTGCCTAAGCACTTAGTACGTTCTTTATCAAGAGCCAAGTTTGAGCAACTAGCAGATTCTCTTTTTACGAGAATGATGGAACCTTGCAAAAGAGCCATGAAGAATGCAGGTATCTCAAATAGCCAAATTTCTGAAATTATACTTGTGGGAGGTTCTACTAGAATCCCTAAAGTTCAAGAAGAAGTAGAGAAATTCTGGGGTAAAAAACCTTCTAAAGGTGTAAACCCTGACGAAGCTGTAGCTGTTGGTGCCGCTATTCAAGGTGGTGTATTAACAGGTGAAGTGAAAGACATTCTTTTATTAGATGTTATTCCTCTTTCTTTGGGTATTGAAACCATGGGAAGTGTATTTACTAAAATGATTGAGTCTAACACCACTATCCCTACTAAGAAAGTAGAAGTATTCTCTACGGCTGCCGAAAACCAGCCTTCTGTAGAGCTTCACGTTCTTCAAGGTGAAAGACCGTTGGCCAATCAAAATAAGTCTCTAGGAAGATTCCATTTGGATGGTATCCCACCAGCAGGTAGAGGAATTCCTCAGATTGAGGTCACTTTTGATGTAGATGCTAATGGTATCTTAAATGTTACAGCCAAAGATAAAGGAACAGGTAAAGAGCAAAACATTCGCATTGAAGCTTCTTCTGGATTATCTGACGAAGAAATTCAAAAGATGCGTGACGAAGCCAAAGCCAACGAGGAGTCTGACAAAGCTGAGAAAGAGAAAATTGAAAAAATAAACGCTGCAGACGCAATGGTATTCTCTACGGAGAAACAATTGAAAGAATATGGCGATAAACTTTCTGAGCCAAATAAAACGGCGATTGAAGCTGCATTGACTGAGCTTAAAGCTGCTCATGGAACAGCCGATTTAGTGGCAATTGATGCTTCTATGGAGAAAATCAATACTGCTTGGCAGGCTGCTTCTCAGGAGATATACGCCGCTCAGCAAGCTGCTGATGGTGCTGACCCTATGGGTAGTGCTGGAGCAGACGCAGCGGATGCAGCCCCTTCTGATGATGAAGGTGTTACTGATGTAAACTTTGAAGAAGTAAAGGAAAGTGATGCTAAATAATTAGCAAAGCTTTTAGCATAAATTCAATGAGTAAAAGAGGCTGTCTCCAAATTGTGAGACAGCCTCTTTTTTTATTTGCATTCCTGTCTGAGAATATTTTCTAACAAGCAATTCTCAGAGTTACTTTTCACTTATGAGACCTCCTCCTTTTTAAACCCAAAATCTCCAAAACAACTGCACCTATAACTGGAATAAGGTAAAATCTTAGTCATTACAATATTATTTAAACAACAAAATGTTTTAACCCGCTTTATGCATTGGAGAACCGTAATGACTAGCTCAAGTGTAATAAATCAGACATTTAAACGAGATTAGCATAGCACCGCTATGATGATTGAGTTTAAATGGGTGTAGCCTGTGCTGAGCTTGACGAAGTAAACTGATTTGAAGCAATTTAGCTACGGTCTCGATAGCTATCGGGAGATTTTCTATTGTATAAAGTGGGTTTTATCCAGCAAATTCAATAAATCATAGATTTGCCTTCGGAAAGACAACAATATAATACGTACGTCAAAAAGCTATGTACGTCCAATACCACTTACAGTGGCGTGATTCTTGGGATTGGAACCTGAGTAACTCATAGCCTAAAAAAAATAATTGAATCAAGATGGAAGTTCCAGAAAAGCATATCAGAGAAAAGGAAAGACTAGCAGAACTATCGTCGTATTCTATTTTGGATTCTATGCCAGAGCAGGATTACGACAACTTAACGGCTATAGCCTCTCAAATTTGTGACACACCTATTTCCCTAGTTAGTTTAATTGATGAAAATAGACAATGGTTTAAATCTCACCATGGTACAGATATTTCAGAAACGCCAAGGGAAGTGGCTTTTTGTGCTCATGTAATCAATGATTCGAAAAATTTCTTGATGGTAGAAGATGCCAGAAAAGACGAACGATTTAAAAACAATCCCTTGGTAACGGGAGAACCCAACATCATATTTTATACTGGAGTTCCTTTGTTATCTGAAAGTGGACTGCCTCTTGGTACCTTATGTGTCATTGATACTAAACCCAAAGTTTTAACACCGTACCAGTTGAGTTCTTTGCAAGCTCTTTCTAGACAAATTATGGTATTAATGGAGCTTAGAAAAAAGGAAAGGTTGTTAGAAGCAGCATTAGAAGACCTTAAAGAAAGAAATAAGGAGCTAGAACGATACGAATTCATTTCTGTCCAAGACCTAAAAACACCGCTGGTTAGTATTTCATCAATGACCAGCGGTGTTTTTAGGTCTTGGACAGAAATGAATTCGTATCGTTCTAGCTCCTTATTTCTTTCTTTAAGGTCTTCTAATGCTGCTTCTAACAACCTTTCCTTTT
>NZ_JBSRVI010000022.1:0-27384 GCF_055134445.1 Arcticibacterium sp. | reverse complement strand
ACGGGGAAGAAATTATAATTAAAGGTACATAAAGCTTAAATCCATTAGTGCAAATGGGAGGAAAACCATGCATGATGAATTTAGTTCGTCGAAAAACAAAGACTGACAATATCATATTATGATAGGCAGACCCCTTGAAATTCAATCCCAGTAAGCGTTGCAAGTTGAGTAAAAACATGAGAGTAACACACCATTCTTTTTTGTTCTGAAACCTGTCTATTATTCATGCCACCCCAAAACACGGCAAATGCACTCCATCCGCAAAAATCATCATCTTTAGTGCATTCTATGGTACTGCCGCCATTTTAAACTGTCACACTTTTTGAGTGTTCTTTACAAAACCCAAACAGCACATTAGCGTCGCAAAGACATTACTATTTTTCTATTAATTATGGTCTTTTGCTACCTAAAGAGCTGTACAACGCACCCAGCCCAATCAAAAAGTCGCTTCGTTCCAGCCACCCCCACCACTTCGCTTATGCCAGTATAAAAATGTCGGAAGCTACTTAAACATAATGTGGCTTTATATAACAGCCTTTTCCAATCCTTGAGCAAGCTCCCAAACGCACAGGATTTTATATAAAAACATTATGTTAAGTATCCAGCACCATAGCCTCCTATAGTCGGTTGCCGTGTTTTTCCAGCCGCACCAGTCGAAAATAACATTCACCAAAAGCATCCTCCATAAACCCACCCACCCATTTCAGAGGTAAGGAAAAACTAAACTAAATATCATTCGTATCGGCTTCATAAGGTGCATTTCGTTCAATCATTCCGTGCCTTCATTCTTTCACTACATTTACCCCATGCCACCTGTTTAGGCAAGCAAGAGTGCGGCTTCCATTTCATTCCTCTAAGCATATGCCCATTTTAGCCCATTCCAGATTCAAAGTTTTCACAGGATTAACTTTGCAGTTTGCAAACATTGCAAAGTCTGCAAGTCTGCAAGTCTGCAAGTCTGCAAAAACTTTCAAATCTTACTTTCCATATCCCTTTTACGCTCCATTACATTTCAGCCCCACACTTGCAACAAACCACCTCAGCACTCATTGGTATAGTTTAGTTTTTCCTTTGGTCTCCTATCCCGTTTTATCGTTTCCATATTTCGTGAAGCGAATTGATTATTAAAATAGATTAAAAAGAATCGCAAAAATAGGCGGCTCACAAACCAGCCGCACAAAATGAGCAGTAAAGGTCACGCCCTTTGGGGTTTGCTCTAAAAATTTTGAAACTGTCAATTGCCTTTAAGAATCCCCTTGTCAAATTTTTTACATCAAAAACCTTGACAGCCCATTTCACCAGCCGCCTATCAGATGGCTTTCTTTTTTTTCTGTTTTTTTCTTTGTCAAAAAAATATAAGGGGAGCGAAGCGTAGCAAATTTTTAAAACCAATGCTATGCAATATCAAGTCAAAACCTATTCACCAAAATCCGAAATCAATCCAAGCAGCTTTTTTGTCCTTTCTAAAGGCATCAATAGTGGTAAACCACTAGAAACACCAATCCCAAACTGCTTTCAGGTTAATTGCCAGGATAATGAAACCCGGAACCATTTATTTTGGCTTTGTAAAGGACTATGGCAAACAAATGAGTTTCGCCCCTGTTTGGTCGGTTCTGTTATAGAATTTATTAGAATTGGAGATTTTAAGAAAGTTTTAAATGTAGCTGTAGAAAATAGCCTCTTAAATTTTCACCGCTTTAAAAAGACTTCAAGAAACTTAGACAAATTGGTAGAGCTTGAAAATAATTACTTGAGAAACCTCCAATTAATTCAAGATGCCAAAAGAGCACTTTATATTAACATTATCAGATACAAGAATTAAGGTAACTGAACATATACCCAAAAACTGCTGACCCTAGAAACTGCTGCGATAACTGCTGTAAAACAAAAAAATCATATGCTAAGGTATTAAGGCGGGCAAACGCACAAACCAAACAAAAAAAACAAAAAGACTACGGCATAAACACAAGCAACCGCACAAGCCATCATTTATTCCGTTTCCTTTTGGTTTATTATTCCGCCTTACTGAGGTTTTGCATATAATTTTTTAGTTTATGTTACATCAGTCATCTTTATCATCAGTTTCTAGGGCCAGCAGCTGCCCTTGTTGTTCCACTTTATCACCAGAGTTTGTGCCTGTGTCGCCATATGCTTACCAGCGTTTTGTACGGCCAGCATATTTCATTCAGTCGCCTAAGCGTGGTATTCGGGTATATCTTTTGCCTTGCAGCTGTAGTCTTTGGGTTCATTCTTCAGGTGAGCGTTTTCTTTGTGCATTGCCCTTTTAGGGCTTTGCATAAAAAAAAATACCCCACCAAATGGCAGGGTATTCATTCCGTAAATATTTCTATTCAAATTACATTCCACTCACAGCAACCAATGAAAGCGTATTATGTGAGCCATTTTTCAATGGATACATCTCTGCATTCACTTCTTGATAAAACTCAATTCCGAATGCTAAAAACAGCGGACTAGTTGAATTTGCCGTGACAGTATTGGTAAGAGTTATTGCAGCTGCTGAAGGGTTTGTCCATGGCAAAATGGCACTTTCCTGCAAATCAATAACGAAAGACTCATTTTCGAAATCTACCTCAGCTCCGCCTGTAACAAACTTAAAGTGAGTAGCACCACTAGGAGCTGCTATCATTTGAGCAGGTTTGAAAGATGGAATACTTACTTCCAAGGTGCCAGCTACTCGGTCTATAGATGAGCTAAAGGGAGCGTAAATAGTATTTCCTACTTTCCCATTGATATTAAATTCAAAGCCTGTTAAGAGCTCTGCTTCACCATCAATAACATTTCTTTGACCTCTAGTATTTGTTTGGTCAGCTTGTAATACTTTAACCATTTTGGCTGTTAATCGCCCTACCATTCTTCTGTCAGATGCATTCTGAATTAAGACTCTTAAAGAGTTTCTTAAAAGCTTTCCAGCCTTCCCAGCTCTACCAAACTCTTGACCATTCTCCCTTGTTCTTTGAAAATTCGGGTCGTTTGCTATTCGGTCGGCTTCAACGCCGCCCTTTTCTCTGGCTAGATAGCCATCTTGAGTTTTGTAAAATGTGATACCTCCTATGGTACCATCCAATTTAATAAGACCTTTTTGTCGTGCCATTTTCTTATAATTTTTAGTAAATAATAACCAAATCTATAAGTCTTTTTGCTTCGATTTTAAAAGCCCTTGTCATCCGTGCCGTATGTTCCCAATTCTTCCGACAAAGTCCTTTTTTGCTTCCATTTTTTATCCTTAAATTTGACATAGATAATTCATAGTCCATGTATATCTAAAGTATGGATGAAGTATTATTAATAGTAAAAATGAAGAGACTGTGTATATATCCGAAAGACATTCAGGTAATCACAGGCAGAAGTGAAAGGTATGGCAGAGGTCTTATTCGTAAGATTAAAGACCACCTCGACAAAGAGAAACACCAATTGGTGACAGTCGAAGAGTTTTGTCAGTATATGGGAATGAATCAGGAAACTGTTTCAAGCCATATCCGCTAAAATACCTTTCTTTGGAAAAGCCTTTGAGAGGAATTTTACACCTTCACCAAAGTTACTCATTTGTTCTTTTTAACTCTTGATTTCTGTTGTTTAAGCACTTTCTGTTGCCCTATTGTTGCCCAAACCTTATAACTCCCTAGTAATCAGTTAAAGTTATTTTTTGTATCGGAAAGTAACAACACCTCACCAATTCCGTAGAAATAATACCACCTAATGAATTAGTATTAAAACTCTGGAAAGTATATAAAATTTAGGAAGAAAAGACCGCTGGATGGTTCACAAATAATACTCATGTCAGTTCAATAAGCCTCCCTACTGAAAAGTTAGTTATTTTGCTTTGTCCTGACTTTCGTCGGAATATTCAAGCAATACTATTCTGTGTTTTGATAGATGAAAGGATATCATTAAACCCGCATTATTCATTAGAAAATCTCCCGATTGCTATCGGTACCGTAGCTAAATTGCTTAAAATCAGTTCGTAAATTCTTTTAAACTCAATCACCAGAACCCTTCGACAAAAAGTTCATGGTAAACCACTATACTAATCTCGTTTAAATGTCTGATTTATTCCGCTTTAAAACTCATTACGATTCTCCAATGCATAAACCAGGTTAAAAGGCGACTTTAAACTAAAATCGTTACTCATAAAATTCCTATTTACCTTACTGGCTCTGAGCTCTCTTAGAAATTGCAGAAATGCCATCAACTGGCATTTACTAATCCCGATCGCATAACAGATATTAGTATTATTTCCCCCTATCAGCTTTCTAGTTGAAAACCCTTAATTTGTATTTGGTCTACAAACCTTGTTTCTACTATCTAAACCAAAAGAGTATAGAGATACATCAATGTTCATAATAACTATTGATCCAAACTTTCCATAAGGTCATAAGGTAATTTCACCCGATTCATTCAAATCCGTTCAGTTAAACGTTTTCCTCTCAGATTTGACCTCCTTCATGATTTCCTATTCTTCTTAACTATTGAATACTTTTAAATAACGAAAACTCCTTCTGAGAAAGAAAATAACACTGACAATTCTAATCCAAACATTTCCTTTAGAACCACCATTCCATCTCAGTGACATTCAAAATGTCTTATTTTTTCACTGAAAAATTTAACCTATGTATATATCGTATCAAGTATTACTAAAATACTATAAATAAATCTTTAGGCTTTCAGCTTAATTTGTTTTGTGAAAAACTACTTCAGTTTTCTTTCTAAAAATTCAACCTTAAATGAAGCTTATGAACAAAATTTATTAAAATCTAAAAGTGCCACTCAGACACATGACCCTATCCTTACTCCAATTTTCACGCTCAGCCTATTCCTAAAATCAGTTAAGCGTATGGTACCACCTAAGTTTAATTAATAAGTTAAATTTTAGGAGAAAAATGTTGTAAAAAAACCAGAAGATGCTCGAACATCTTCCGGTGATTCCGTTGCAAAAGTTTTGCAACAAAAAATAAAAGTAAATACCTGAAATTAAAAATATGAATAAAATCTTTATTCGTCTTCACAAAAAGCGAAAAAAGACGTTAACAAACGTCGTTTCAACAGTTTTGAGAACCTTTATATTTCTCACAATATTAAGCTTCGGCTCTGCTCACGCTTATTCCACAAAAAAAACCACTATCTCTGGTGTTATTCAAGATAATAACGGTACTCCATTACCAGGAGCTACTGTATCCGAAAAGGGAACTACAAATGGAGCTCAAGCAGATCTGGATGGTAACTTCTCTTTAGAAGTTAATTCTTCAAACGCCATATTGGTAGTAACTTATATAGGCTTCATTACACAAGAAATTCCTTTAAATGGAAAGTCTATAATTACCGTTAAATTAGAAGAAGACGCTGCAAACTTAGAAGAAGTCGTGGTTATTGGATATGGTGAACAGAAAAGGGCAAACTTGACTGGTGCCGTTTCTATGGTGTCAAGTGAAACCATAGAGAATAGACCAGTTCAAAACGCAACACAGGCTTTACAAGGACAAATCCCAGGTTTGACAATTTCACAAACAAATGGTATTCCGGGTGCCGAAGGTCTAAATATGACTATTCGTGGTCTTAACTCGTTTGGCAGCAATAACTCCCCACTGGTCTTGATAGACGGTGTTGAAGGAAATATTGGAGATTTAGACCCAAGCGTTATTGAGTCTGTAAATGTCTTGAAAGATGCTTCTTCAGCTGCCATTTATGGCTTAAAAGCTGCCAACGGAGTGGTTTTAATCCAAACTAAAACAGGGGGAAAAGAATCTATGGTGGTTACTTATGACGGTAATTACCAAATAAGCAATCCTACTATGCTTCCTGAAATGATAACCAATTCCGTTGATTTCATGACTTTATATAATAGATCAGTAATTAACTCAAAAGGCTCTGCTACTGGTGGATATCCACAGAATGTAATAGACGCCTATCGGAATTCAATAAATGACCCACTATTTCCAAACACAGATTGGACAGATCTGGTTATGAGAGCAGGTACCGTGAAGAAAAACACAATCGGTATAAACGGAACATCTGGAAAAACATCATACAATCTATCGCTCAGCAGTTGGAATCAAGATGGAATGATTAAAAATACAGATTATAATAAGCATAATTTTTTCTTGAATTTTAAAAGTCAGATAACCAATAAAGTGACCGTTGGTGGAACTTTCATGGGTTTAGCATCAGACAGACAGGGCCCAAGTAAAGACTTTGCTAGTCCATTACTTCAGACATGGTGGGTACGCCCAACTTGGGGGCCATACACTGCAGACGGAACTGGTCACTATGCAGGAAAAGCATTTTCAGGTTCGGCAATTGACCCTAGTGGACTTGTATTTGACGAAGGTTTTACCCGTGAGAATCCTATGGTAAAACTTGAAAGTCAAAACGGAACCAGCGATGAAAGATACAACTTTAATGGAAACCTTTTTACCAGTGTTAAACTGCTAGAAGGGCTTGTTTTTGACGCTAAAGGTGCGTATAAGTTTGATTATTCACGTTCGAAAAATCAAGTCTTAATGCAAGATGAGTACAACTTCAGAACTGGAGAATATAACCGAACAACCCGTGACGCATCTAAAATTGATGTTGGCAACACTTTTTCAAGGGTAACTACCTTGTATTCAACATTAACTTACAACAAAAATATTCAGAATCATGACCTTAAGTTAATGGCTGGTTATAGTCAGGAGGCTAGAAAAAGAGAATGGACTAATTCTACAAGATTTGGAATTTCTAGCCAAACCCTTACTGAACTGGATGGAGCCGGAACCGCCAATCAGCTTACATCAGGTTCAACTACAGCTAGTAGTATACGAAGCGGTTTTTCTCGTTTCAATTATTCATTTAACGACAAGTATCTCTTTGAGGCTAATGTCCGTACAGATGTGAGCAGTAGATTTGCAGAAGGTAACCGTGTTGGGGTTTTCCCTTCCTTCTCTGCAGGTTGGCGTTTAGAGCAGGAAGCGTTTATGCATAACATTGATTTTATCAGTCAGTTAAAGTTAAGAGCCTCATGGGGACAACTTGGGAATGACGGCAGCAACGACTATCCTTACCAATCCCGTTATGCATTTGGTAACTATAACGCCAACAACTTCCTTACCACACATACTTCTGGTTCTCATAGCTATCCTTTCGGTTCAGCCATTTCTTCTGGTGTTGTTCTTGAAAACTTCACGAACGCTAATATCACTTGGGAAACCACTACCATAACTGATTTAGGGCTTGATTTTACATCAAAAAATGGTTCCTACTTCGCTAATGTGGATTATTACCAAAAGGTTACTTCAGATATTTTGCGTCAGTTGCAGGTTTCTGTTGAGTCAGGAGCTGGTGGCCCACAAGTAAATAGAGGAGAAATGAAGAATACTGGCTGGGATATTGTCCTTGGACATCGTAAAAGAATTGGAGATTTTAGCTATAAACTAAGTACCAACCTCTCATGGTATAAAAACAAATTGGTAAAATATGGAGCTTCTGAAATAGGAACTACTACCATTAACGAAGAAGGTTATGCTTTCAATGATTTTTATATGTGGGAAGCCGATGGATATTTTAATACGCTGGCTGATATTGACAAGGCACCAAAACAACCTTTAACGCCATATTTAGGAGGTATTCGCTTAAAAGATCAGAATGGAGATAATGTAGTCGATCAGAAAGACCGAATCCATATTGATGGACAACATCCAGACCTCATGTATGGTGCTAATATCTCAGCAAAATACAAAAACATTGAAGTAAGTACATTCTGGCAGGGAGTTGCAGGTCAAAAATCATATCGCTCTTCGCATGGAGTTGAACCTTTTAATCAAGATGGGAATGCTCCTATCATTTGGTTCACCGATTCTTGGACTCCTGAAAATACCGACGCTAAATTGCCAGCGGTATATAATGAGCCCCTAAGTATATACGGTGCTGCCCAATATTATAATTCATTTTGGTTAAAGAATACTTCCTATTTCAGAATGAAAAACATAACGGTTAGCTACGCCATTCCAAAACAAGTATACAGCAAACTAAAAGTTAAAAATGCAATGGTTTACTTCTCAGGAGACAACATACTAACCTTTTCTGGTGAAAACCTTTTCAATATAGACCCTGAGATTTTGACATCATATACCTATCCAATATCTAAGTCATTCACTTTTGGTGTTAAAGTCACTCTATAATTAAATCGTCAAATAATGAACACAAAATATATTTATAAATTTCTATTCATTACGTTCATAATGGCCTTAACAAGCTGTAGTGATGAATTTTTAAATCAACAACCCGGTGATGCCATATCAAGTGGAACCTTCTGGAAAACTGAAGGTGATGCTCAAATGGCTCTTACTGGAGTGTATAGTAATTTACAAACAAATTTCTATTCTACACTGACACTTAGTCAATGGAATGGAGGACCCCAAATTCAACAAGGTTGGGATGAATTAACAGATAATGCCTATGGTGCCCGAGACAATGGCTTTCGCGATATATTAACCGGCGTTTATAATCCCGACGGACAAGCACAACGGGCCATAAAAGGACTTTATGCAGTTAGTTATGTTGGCATAAATGGTTGTAATGAATTTTTGGATAAGGTTGGTAGTGTAACTGCCAGTGAAAGCTTAATAAATGAATGGAAAGGCGAGGCCCTTTTTATCCGTGCTTATTTTTACTATTATCTCGCGGCAACTTACGGTGACGTGCCTTTGAGATTGGAGGCGAGTACGGTAGAAAACCAATATACTGCTAAAAGCACTCAGAGTGAGGTGTTTGCCCAAATCTTAAAAGATTTAGACACGGCAATCACTTATCTTCCATCCGAAGCTTATGATGGGCATGTAAAAAAAGAAGCAGCTCTTGCCTTAAAAGCCCGAGTTTTACTCTACACAAAAGATTATGATAACGCTGCAAAAACGGCCAAGCAAGTTATTGAGGCTGGTAATTATAATTTATCTACTACCTATAATGATTTATTCCTTGACGCTGGACAAAATAATAATCCTGAAATCATTTTTTCAATAAAAATGACAGGAACTCCAGGTGAAAGTGCATTATGGTCCTCTCAGGTTATTGTAGGATTTTGGGGTAACATGCATCCTACCACCAGTTTAGTAAATGCCTATGAATGTACCGATGGAAAATCTATTTCGACTTCACCATTGTATAATGCAAGTACTCCAATGGAAAATCGCGACCCACGTTTAAATGCCACTGTATATCAGGGCAGTTGGAATCCATTAGTAGAAATAAAACCATCAACAGGATACACCTTCATTAAAGGTATTAATCCGACTGTGGTAAGTACCTTAACTCAGCCACAAAATGACGGAACGGACTTTATTCACATTAGATATGCAGATGTTTTATTAATGTATGCTGAAGCTAAAATTGAGGCCAACCAAATTGATCAATCTGTTTTGGATGCCATTAATAAAGTAAGAGCAAGAGCTTATGGTGTTGACTTTACTGACGTGGCTAACTACCCAGCTCTATTAATTTCAATGAATCAGGAAACTTTACGTGCAAAAGTACGCAATGAGCGACGGGTAGAATTTCCTCTGGAAAACTCCCGCTACTTTGATCTAAAACGCTGGGGTATTGCAGAACAAGTTCTGAATGGATTTAATGGGGACCCTGTTTCAAAACGAGTTTTCCTGCCTAAACATTATAAATGGCCATTACCACAGGACGCGTTGAATAAAAATCCAGAATTGAAACAAAATCCAGATTACAAATAATTAGATATATAATATGAAAGGCAGCCATAATCGGCTGCCTTTCTCATTAATTACTTAATCCTATATGTTAACACATAGGCGTTTTTTGTAACTTGAGTCATATTGGTCGCGATTCAATAGATGTCTACTAAGAAAACAGAAACCTTTTATCCTAAAAGCCAAACAGAATGGAGAGATTGGTTAACAGAAAACCACTTTTCCCTGCCATCTGTTTGGCTTATTTTTCACAAGAAATCATCCTCAAAACCATCCATGCGTTGGAATGAAGCCGTGGATGAAGCCTTATGTTTTGGTTGGATAGATAGTAAAAGACAGACCATTGACAAAGACAGTTATAGGCAATTTTTCTGTCAAAGAAAAGCAAGTAGTACTTGGTCTAAAATCAATAAGGAAAAAGTCAAAACCTTAATAAGTAATGGTCAAATGACAGCCGCAGGCTTAAAGAGCATCGCTATCGCTAAAGAAAATGGCTCTTGGTCAATTTTGGATACCGTAGAAGCCCTCATCGTTCCAGATGATTTAGAAAAAGAATTCACCAAATATTCTGGGTCAAAGGAATACTTCCAAAGCTTAAGCAAATCTCTTAAGAAACAGGTTTTATTCTGGATATTACAAGCCAAACGAGAAGAAACTAGAATGAAAAGAATCGCCGAAGTAGCAAAACTTGCAGGCATTAAAGAAAAGCCGAAACATCTTTGATAGGTCCTTTGACCAAATGATTAAGGTAAATCCGAATAACAGATAACTCCAAAACTCCTAGACCTGCCATTTTTACTTAGAATACTCTAACCTTTTAAGTGCCATACTTTTCGCAATTCCCTTAACTTTGTGTTTTCTTATTCCAAAGATAAATTCTTGCCCAAATGATTCATTTTTTTGGCGGTCAAGCCAATTCCGTTTTTGCTGTTCAGACAGAAAGCAATATTTCAAACGAAGACATCAAAAAATTGCTTTGGCTTTTCCAAAGTCAAATTGACCATAAACACTCCAAAACCAACGATATCCAAGGTGTGCTTAATGCTATTTTTATAGGTCCACGTGCTGCCATGATTACCCCGTGGAGTACGAATGCCGTAGAAATAACCCAGAATATGGGCATTTCAGGATTAATCAGGATTGAAGAGTTTAAAGAAGTACTTTCAGACGAAACTACTTTTGACCCTATGCTTTCTCAAAAGTATAGCAGCCTTGGTCAAGACATCTACACCATAAATGTTAAACCGGAACCTATCATAGAGATTCAGGATATTAACGCTTATAACCTCTCTGAGGGTTTGTCTTTAAATGAAGAAGAGGTAAATTATTTGGTAGAACTTTCTCAAAAACTTGAAAGAAAACTGACAGATTCAGAAGTATTTGGCTTCTCACAGGTAAATTCAGAACATTGTCGTCATAAAATTTTCAACGGCACTTTTATTATTGATGGTGAAGAAAAAACAACTTCTCTTTTTAAACTTATTAAGAAAACGTCTCAGGAGAATCCGAACGACATCGTTTCTGCCTATAAAGACAATGTAGCTTTTGTAAAAGGACCTACAGTAACACAGTTTGCTCCAAAATCTGCGGACAAACCTGATTTTTACCAAGAAAAAGATTTTGACTCCGTTATTTCTTTAAAAGCAGAAACGCATAATTTCCCTACCACAGTAGAACCTTTTAACGGTGCTGCCACGGGAGCTGGAGGAGAAATAAGAGATAGATTGGCAGGTGGACAAGGTTCATTGCCATTGGCAGGAACAGCAGTTTATATGACTTCTTACTCTAGATTAGAAGAAAACAGACCATGGGAAAAAGCAATGGACGAAAGACCATGGCTTTATCAAACGCCCATGGATATTTTGATAAAAGCATCAAACGGAGCATCAGATTTTGGAAATAAGTTTGGTCAGCCTTTAATTTCTGGTTCATTGCTAACATTTGAGCACAATGAAAATTCTCGTAAGCTAGGTTTCGACAAAGTCATCATGATGGCAGGTGGAATTGGTTACGGGAAAGCATCTCAGGCCATTAAAGCTATTCCTCAAAAAGGAGATAAAGTAGTTATCCTTGGCGGGGAAAACTATAGAATTGGAATGGGTGGAGCAGCCGTTTCCTCTGCAGATACAGGAGAAATGGCTTCTGGAATTGAGCTAAATGCCGTTCAGCGTTCTAATCCTGAAATGCAGAAAAGAGCTGCCAATGCCATTAGAGGGTTGGTAGAAAGTGATGAAAACCCAATAGTCTCTATACACGACCACGGAGCAGGTGGGCACTTAAACTGCCTATCTGAATTGGTAGAAGAAACGGGTGGCGTCATAGACTTAGATAAATTACCAGTTGGCGACCCTACCCTATCTGCCAAAGAGATCATCGGAAACGAATCTCAAGAAAGAATGGGCTTAGTCATAGGAGAGAAAGACATAGAAACACTAAAAAAAATAGCCGACAGAGAACGCTCGCCAATGTACACTGTTGGCGATGTCACAGGTGACCATCGATTTACATTTGTGTCTAAAACAACTGGTGCAAAACCAATGGATTTTGCCATTAGTGATATGTTTGGCAGTTCGCCAAAAACCATCATGGACGATAAAACTGTGGTGAGAAACTATGCTGATTTATCTTATTCTAAAGAAAAAATTGGCGAGTATTTGAATAAACTACTTCAGCTAGAAGCAGTAGCGTCAAAAGACTGGCTTACCAACAAGGTGGATAGATGTGTTGGTGGAAAAGTAGCAAAACAGCAATGTGCTGGGCCCCTTCAATTGCCATTAAATAATGTGGGTGTAATGGCTCTTGACTTTAAAGGAAAAGAAGGTATTGCCACTTCTATTGGTCATTCTCCTGTTTCGGCTTTGGTAAATCCTGCTGCTGGTTCCAGAAACTCCATTGGAGAAGCACTTTCAAACATTGTTTGGGCTCCGTTGACTGAAGGACTAAAATCAGTTTCTCTCTCTGCCAACTGGATGTGGGCTTGTAAAAACGAAGGAGAAGATGCCAACCTTTACAAAGCAGTAGAAGCATGTTCAGAATTTGCGATAGCCTTAGGAATTAATATTCCTACAGGCAAGGATTCGCTTTCCATGAAGCAAAAATATCCAAATGACGAGGTCATTGCTCCTGGTACTGTTATTATTTCGGCCGGTGCAGCTTGTTCAGATATTAAAATGGTAGTGGAGCCAGTACTTCAAAGAGACGGAGGAAACATCTACTACTTAAACTTATCGAAAGATAGCTTTAAATTAGGGGGAAGTTCTTTTGCCCAAATTTTAAACAAAGTAGGAACTGAAGTGCCTACCATTACAGATGCTGCTTATTTCAAAACTGCGTTCAATACCCTTCAAGACCTCATAAAAGAGGGAAAAATCAAAGCAGGACATGACATCGGAAGTGGTGGTCTAGTGACTACTTTATTAGAAATGTGTTTTGCAGAAGTAAACCTTGGAGCTGAGTTTGACCTAACAGCTTTAGGAGAATTAGATTTTGTCAAAACATTATTCAATGAAAACATAGCAGTTGTTTTCCAGGCAGAAAGCGACGTTGAAACTGTTTTTAAAACAAACGGCATTGACATAGTAAAAATAGGAAAGCCAAAAGATGGAAATGAAGTTATTATCAAAAGTAATGATGACGAAATGAGCCTAAACGTATCTGAACTTAGAGATACTTGGTTTAAAACATCTTTCCTTTTAGACCAAAAACAAGCTTTTAACGGAACTGCTGCAGAAAGATATAAGAATTATAAAAATCAAGCACTCAGCTATACTTTCCCAAACCATTTTGATGGCTCCAACCCAGTTATTGATAGCAAATCTGTAAGGCCTAAAGCGGCTATTATAAGAGAAAAGGGTAGTAATTCCGAAAGAGAAATGGCTAATGCCATGTTCTTGGCTGGTTTTGATGTAAAAGATGTTCACATGACCGACCTTATTTCTGGTCGTGAAACCTTAGAAGATATTCAGTTTATAGGAGCTGTTGGTGGATTTTCTAATTCTGATGTTTTGGGCTCTGCTAAAGGATGGGCAGGAGCGTTTTTATACAACGAGAAGGCGAATAATGCTCTTAAAAACTTCTTCAAAAGAGAAGATACACTTTCTGTAGGGATATGTAACGGTTGTCAGCTTTTAATGGAATTGGAAATGATTAACCCAGAACATGAAATTCATGGCAAGCTAATTCATAATGATTCTCATAAGCATGAAAGTATATTTACATCGGTCACCGTTCAAAAGAACAATTCGGTTATGCTTTCTACTTTAGAAGGTACTACACTGGGTGTTTGGGTTTCTCACGGAGAAGGGAAATTCAACTTGCCTTATGGAGAAGATAAATACAATATTGTAGGAAAATACGGATACAGCAGCTATCCTGCCAACCCAAATGGCTCTGACTTTAACACAGCCATGATGTGTGACATCACAGGTAGGCATCTGGTCATGATGCCACATATTGAGCGTTCTACATTCCCTTGGAACTGGGCATATTACCCTGAAAACCGAAAAGCTGACAAAGTTTCACCATGGTTAGAAGGATTTTTAAACGCCAGAGAATGGGTTGAAGCTAAAAATAGATAATGAATTTAGAGAGGTCCAGAAAACCTCTCTAAATCAAATTCAAATGCTCTTCCAAAGAAGCTATAGACCTTTCTATTATCAAATGATAAAATGGCTCTGGGTCATTGTTCATTTGAACATTCTCTAAAGCCTTATAGTATTTTATCCTTGACTCTGGGTCTCCTTTTAAAATAGCAATGGTATAGCCATGCTGTAAGAGAATAAAATTCATAATTAAACGAGAGGTTCTACCATTCCCATCCAAGAACGGATGAATACTCACGAGTCTTTCATGCATTTCTGCTGCTAAAATAACAGGGTGCATAGCCCTTCTTTGACGATCGTAATGAATAAAATATTCTTCCATCAATTTATCTAAAAGAAATGGCTGCGGTGGCATAAACTCTGAGCCACCAATGCTCACTGGCACATTTCTATATTTTCCTGCATTTTCGGTATCAATGCTTTTAAGCACTAAACGATGTAAATCTAAAAGAATACGTCTTGAAAGTGCCTCCTTTTCCGTAATAAGAGCTTCCATGAAATGAATAGCCTCTGTGTGGTTTATAGCCTCCAAGTGCTCCTTCATGCTTTTCCCACTAATAGTAACACCTTCCGCCACTACAAGCTGCGTCTCTTGTAGACTGAGCGTATTGCCTTCAATTCGATTAGAGTCAAAGGTGTACTTAGCCCCAAAATACTCCCTCATCTTCCTCAACTGCGTTGAGTTCAAAGGCTTTAGTGTGATCCATCTTTCTTTTAGAGCATCAAGCCTCTTTAGCTTCAGCTTTACCGCCTCGCCCAAATCCGGCACCTTTAAACTATTCAAACTTTTCGAGTATTCCACGCGTGACGCTGCAGCCATTAATAATTCCACTGGTCTATCTTCATATTTGACCAATTCCAAAATTCTATCTACCACCAATTCTGATTTCAAGACACTATAGGAAATTTTATAACCATCTGCCAGGGGCATCAAGTGATTGGCAGATGGCAGCCGCTTACCAGATTCATATTTAGAAAGCAATGCTTGATCTATACCAGTATTCGCTGAAATCTCTTGAATTTTCAATCCAATTTCTAACCTACGTGTTTTCAGAATTTGATTCACCATAACATGACAAATTTAGTCATGACAATTTTAGTCATATTTGATCGCAAATAAAATAGACAACCAATATTTAGCTATCTATTTAATAATAATATATTTATGCACTACTCGGTCACAAATCTAAATCCAATCCCATGTACATTCTCAATTTTTAATGATTCATCTGGAGCAAGCATTTTACGCAACCTAGTTATAAAAACATCTAAACTTCTACCTAAAAAGTAGTCATCTCTTCCCCAAATCTGAGTCAGAATATCCTCTCTTTTTATCACTTGGTTTTTTCTATCACATAAAAACTTCAGAAGTTCCGCTTCTCTGTGCGTCAGCTTCTGAATACCATCTTCCGAATCTAAAATTAACTGTGAAAAACTAAAATTATATTTACCAATGATATACTCATTTTGTTCATTGTCAATATCAGAAACAGTACTCCTTTTAAGAAAAACCTTTATTCTTAAAGTGAGTTCTTCAATGCTAAAAGGTTTCGTGATATAATCATCACCACCTATTTTAAGTCCTTCTATCTTATCTTCTTGTAGTACTTTAGCCGTTAAAAAGATAATCGGAATTTGCTCGTTCTGTTCCCTAATCTTCTCTGCCAATGAGAATCCGTCAAGCTCAGGTAACATTACGTCTAAGAGACATAAGTCAAATTTCTCCTTCTTGAAATTCTTAAAGGCCTCTTTCCCATCTGCAAAATGAGATATTTCAAAGCCTTCTTCTTCTAAATTATCTTTGATGACATAACTGAGATTTTCATCATCTTCCACATAAAGTATTTTTGCCATTATTTCGCTTGGGGTATATTTATTTTAAAGGTGGTCCCTATTTTATATTCACTTTCTACACCTATTTTCCATTTATGAGATTTTACAATTTGTTGGACATAATTAAGACCCAGTCCAAAACCCTTTACATTATGAATGTTCCCGGTAGGCACTCTATAAAACTTATTGAAAATTTTCCCTAGATATTCCTTCGGAATTCCTATTCCTTTATCCTTTACTACTAATACTACGCCAGCGGCATCGTTATAGGTCGACACTGTAATGTCAACAGGTTTCTTGGAATATTTAATGGCGTTTTCCACAAGATTTCTAATTACACTCAGTAGATGCACTCTATCCGCATAAACAGAAGTTCTCGTAGCCTTTAGATCTAGGGTCAAACCATCACCTATTTCCAACCTTACCCCTTCCAAAACCTCAGAAATTAGAAAATGTAACTCCTGGAGCTCAATATCAAGGTTTAGTTTCCCTTTACCAACCTTGGCAGTAGTAAGCACAGCCTCCACCTGATTTTTTAGCCTTAGATTTTCCTGTTTAATAATCTGAACGTATTTCCTAAAACGTTCTGGCTGCTCCAAAATTTTACTTTGAGCTAACACATCTGTAGCCACCCTAATAGTAGAAATAGGTGTTTGGAATTCATGTGTCATATTATTGACAAAATCTCTTTGAACCTCACTAAGTTTCTTCTGTCTTAAAATGACAAACATCGCATAAACAAAGAAGCCAGTTATCAATAGCGTTATAAATGAAGAAAGAATCCAGAAGTCAAGATTTTGAAACAAAAAGCTGCCTTTTGAAGGAAAACGCACACCAAAATAATTCAAAAACTTATCTGTTTTAGGCAATATGGTGGGCTCTATATTATCAATCTCAAAATTAGCATTAACACTACCACCATATCTAATCTCGTCGGTATCGCAGTCGTAAATACCGTACTCAAAACTAGTATTAACATCATGCCTTTTAAACTCTTGCCTAAGATAATGCTCTAACACCGAAGCATCTAATGGAGTTCTCAAATTGACTACATAATAATCTTCCTCTAGACGTTCTACTGGGGTTTCTATTTCAGCCAAATCGTAAATTCTTGAAATATTGCTGGCTACTTCACTCAATGCTTCTACGGCAGACTTCCTAAACCTGTCGTTCTCGATATCATAGGCTCTTTTAACCCAAAATATCTGGATTCCTATTATGGCGGCTATGGCTAAGCTACCAGTAATTATAATAAGGCGGATAGCGTTACGTGTCAAAAGCAGTTCTTTTATGGAAAGTCTTAATTATTACAAATATAAGACAAAATGGCATATTCTGGTTTAACCACGTAATACCTGCCCAAATTCTTCTTAAATGGTAAAGTTTTGAAATAAAATATCAATTAAATCATATGTTCTACTTATAAAAGGGTTATAATCGACTAAATATTATCACTGAATAAAATGAAAACCAAAACTGCTTTATTAGCCGGAGCCACCGGCCTAATCGGTCAATCTCTTTTAAAAAAACTATTAAATTCAGACAATTATCATGAAGTCACAATCCTAGTCAGAAAGAAAATTGAACTGGATAACCCAAAACTTGTTCAAATAATCGTTGATTTTGACCATTTAAGTAGCCTTGATGTTCATGCAGAACATATATTCTGTACGCTTGGAACCACCATTAAGAAAGCCGGAAGTAAAGAAAACTTCAAGAAAGTAGATTTTGACTACCCTATTAAACTAGCAAAACTAGCAAAAGAAAATGGTTCAGAACTCTATGCCATAGTGACAGCTATGGGTTCTAATCCAAATTCTAGCATTTTCTATAATAAAGTTAAAGGTCAAACGGAAGATGCTTTAAAAGGTTTTAATTTCACCCATTTGGCTATATTTAGGCCTTCTATGTTATTGGGAGACAGAAAAGAAGTGAGAATAGGTGAAATAATTGGGCAAGCCGTCATGAAAGCTTTGAGCTTTTTGACACCTAAAAAATATAAAGCCATTCACGTCAATAAAGTCGCTGAAGCCATGGTCTTATACGCAGAAAGACCCAATAAGGGTCTTTCCATAATATCTTCAGAAAAAATGCTATAAAACTAGTCCCACTTTAGCTCAGAACTGGTAAAATCATCAGAAGTGTCTATGTCTACATCTGTATTCTCTACGGGATCAGTTTTTACAATTGGTTTATCATTTGAAATGCCATTTTCCGTTTCTTCATTTACATCAAATTGTTCAAAATCAAAATCTGGTAACAGTTCTTTCTTAATATGATCCACGGTCTCTTGAAGAGCATCCACAAATTTGTTGAAATCCTCTTTATAAATGAACATCTTACTTTTCTCATAAAAGAAGTCTCCATCTCTTTGTTGCCTTCTGCTTTCCGTAACAGTAAGGTAATAATCGTTTGACCGTGTTGCTCTAACATCAAAAAAATAGGTGCGTTTCCCTGCACGAACTCGTTTGGAGTATATCATCTCTCTCTCTTCTTTTTGCACTGTAGATATAGGGTTTTGAGGTTAATAATGAAGTCAAAAATAGTTTTTTATTAAATACAGCCAAAAAAAACAATCACAAGTTTTCCATGAACGCAATATAAATATCAATCAATCCATTTTCATTAACTATATTCATTTCACAATTTAACAAATATTAGCGTTAAAGAAGACTTAGAGGTAACCGAAATACTTAACTTTGTACTCGGAACAATGCATAAATATGTGAAAATCATTTTATTAGTTTTCATCTTAAGCCTATTCTCTTCTGGCGAGGCTGTTGTAAAGAAATTCGAACCATTTTTAGGTACCGAGTTCAAAGGTAAAGCGTCTTATTACGGACCAAGACTCCATGGAAAGACTACTGCGAATGGAGAAAAACTGGATCAATATGCCTTAACATGTGCTCATAAATACCTTCCTTTTGGAACCATGCTTGAGGTTAGAAACCCAGAAAAAGGTACGGAAGTTATTGTAAGGGTTAATGATAGAGGCCCTTTTGTAAAAGGAAGAGTTATAGACGTTTCTACAGAGGCGGCAAAAAGGCTTCAAATGACCGATTCTGGTATCGCAGAGATAGAAGCTACTGTAATAGGTGTTGATGGGAAAATTTTCCTGAAACCTACAAGTCCTTTTTCTAGGACTTTAAATTCAGAGGCTTCCGAGGAAGAGGTAGCTCTCCAGAAATAATAACTATGAAGAAATTAGATTTAGGGAAAGTTAGAGAATATGGCAGTGTAGAACTTTTGGCCCGTCAAATGGTAGAAGGTTTCATCACTGGACTTCATAAATCGCCGTTTCATGGTTTCTCCGTAGAATTTGCGGAACATAGACTCTATAACTCTGGAGAAAGTACCCGTCATATAGACTGGAAAGTCTTTGCCAAAACAGATAGACTGTTTGTAAAGAGATATGAAGAAGAAACTAATTTAAGGTGCCATCTTCTGATAGATACTTCTTCCTCCATGTATTACCCTAAAGAAAATAATGGAAAATTAGTCTTCAGTTGCCTTGCAGCAGCCACATTGGCGAACCTAATGAAAAAGCAACGTGACGCGGTAGGTCTTACCACATTCTCCGATAAAATTGAATTTCAATCCGCCGTAAAGTCTACAGGAGGCCATATACACCAAATATATCTAGAATTAGAACGCCTGATGAATCAGGAACAAACTTCCAAAACATCCTCCGTTGCAGAGTCTTTGCATTTGGTGGCTGATAGTATTCATAAGCGTTCTTTGGTGGTCATATTCAGCGATATGTTTGAGAAAATGGAGGATTTAACCTCTACTTTCTCAGCTTTACAACACCTTAAGCATAATAAACACGAAGTACTCCTTTTTCATGTTACCGACCATAATACTGAAAGAGATTTCGATTTTAGTGAACGCCCTTACGAATTTATCGATATTGAAACCGGAGAAAAAGTAAGAGCTCAGCCATCTCAGGTTAAAGAGCATTACCAATCTGCAGTACAAAACTTCTACAAAGATTTGAGATTAAAATGTGGTCAATATAAAATTGACTTCATAGAAGCAGACATAAACCAAGGGTTCGACCAAATCATGGCGGCTTTCTTAACCAGAAGGTCTAAAATGAAATAAAACCCTAAGAGCTTTTTAAATAAGACTCTAGCTCGGCTTGTTGTGTTAAATGATGCCTCATATGAAATTCTCCATTCAGAAACCACTCTTTTGCGTTCAGCATTCCAAAATAGAAATGCTCCGTTTTATATAAACCGTCGTCTTTAGAGACCGGTACTGCCTTAGCTAAAATAGCATCTTTAAGCTCCGGCATTTTCTCTCTATAGTAAACAATCTCCTTACCTATTACTGGATTTGTTTCCTTATCTGGTCTTTCGAACTTCTGATTTAAATCAAAACCATTTTTATTTAAAACATAAACACCAGCATCCGTCTTTTCTCCGCCATTCTGTCCTTTCCTTTGTTCTAAACATCTATTAATATTGGCTAAAAAGAAAAAGTAACCAGAAACCAAAACATGTTCATACATCTGAGATAAAGACCAAATCTCTACTGATTTTTTAAAGGCAAAATCTTCTTCAGAATAGGTTTGGAGACCTCTTAAATAAGGTTGAAAAGTTTCAATTAGTTTCTTTTCCATAGTTAACGTTTAATAATTAACGGTTCACTTTCTACATGCCACCTATTCACTGCTGTCACCATATAAAAATAAGAAATTCCCTTTTTTCGGCTCTTATCTATCATCTCCGTGGCAGAAAATATTCCAAGGATTCGCTCAGGATCCGACAGATTAAATTCTTCTTCCTTATCAAATCTATAAACCACGTATTTAAGGTCCTCTCCATTGGGTTTAGACCAACTTAAACGCAGCCCTTCCACAGTTTCTTCTAATCTAAAGTTTCTGGGTGCATCCATTTTAGGAGCCATAGCCCCATTAACTTCCGGCAATAAAACAGGATATTTATATCTTACCTGAATAGAGTCTGCCAAGCCCATACCATTCTTAATTAGCGTATTGGTATTATAGAAAATACTTCCGTTCACTTGGCTGCTGTATCTGTTATAATCAATCTGCCTCGCTATCTGATTCGGGTCTCGCCAAGCCTTCATAGAAGAATTGGACTCAACCCTATAAACCCCATGTCCTATAAATAATTTAGCCTTACCACGGTTTGCTCCCCACCAATCCGTCAGTGTACCATAAGGCACCAAAGTGTGTTCAAAAGGAAAATAGATTTGAGGGGCAATATAATCTATCCAGCCCTCTTGAGCCCATTTCCTAGTATCGGCAAAAAGAAAGTCATAAGATGGCTGCCCACCCCTAGTATCGGAACCTTTTGGGTCGTCTGATTTATTTCTCCAAACGCCAAACGGGCTGACACCAAAGCTTACCCAACTTTTTTCTCTCTTAATCTCGTCAGAAATACCTTTAATAATTAAATCAATATTATTTCTTCTCCAATCCTCAATATTCCTAAAGCCATTTGGATACTTCTTAAAAGTACCTTGATCTTCTAGAGTTAGTCCAGTTACCTTATAAGGGTAGAAATAATCATCAAAATGTATACCATCCACATCATATTCCTTAACGATATTCATCACAATGTCAATGATATAATTTCTCACTTCCGGGATTCCAAAATTATAAAGCTTGTATTCTCCGTAGGTCAAAAACCAATCTGGACGAGTGTTAATCAAATGATCCCCTACTATGGAGCTACCTGCCCTATGCCTACCTCTATTTAGGTTTAACCAAGCATGGAACTCCAGCCCCTGTTTATGGGTCTCCTCTATCATAAATGCCATAGGATCATAAAACGGCTTAGGCTCTTTGCCTTGTACTCCTGTAAGCCACTCAGACCATGGTTCCTTACTCTTAGCATAAAAAGCGTCTGAAGCTGCCCGCACCTGAACTAAAAGAGCATTTATTCCTCTAGCTCTATGATGACTTACAATTTCAACATACTCCTTCTTTTGTATATCCGAACCCAACCCCTTTTTGCTTGGCCAGTCTATATTGGCTACAGTAGCTACCCAAGCCCCACGAAACTCTCTTTTAGGTATTTCCGTGTTGTTATGTACTATTTGATAAGTTGGCGTTTTAATATCATTTTGAAGAATTTCTAATGGTTTTTTAGAACAAGAATAGAATAGAACCAAGACCAAGCTAAAAGCTGTAAGTAACTTGAGCATCAAATGCAGTATTTATTTCGGCTTAAAAATACTACAAAAACAATGGTTAAAGTATTTTTTGCTACATTTGCTCCGTTAATATAAAGAGATTAACCTCTTAAAAAGCTTTTATCGTTTTGACAAAACGAAATTTTCCCAACATTAAAGTATGAAAGAATACGGAAGCAATATCCAGAAGCTGGTGGAGCATGTTATTTCTGTACCAGACAAGGACAAACGCACCAAACACGCCCATATACTTATAGAACTTATGCGTCAAATTCATCCTCAAATGAGAGATGGAAATGATTATTCAAAGAAGCTATGGGATGACCTTTACATCATGGCGAATTTTGATTTGGATGTGGATAGTCCGTTCCCGCCACCACCAAAAGAAATTCTTGGTAAAAAACCAACCACTATGCCTTATAGACAGGCTCAACTGAAACATAAATATTACGGAAGAAATATTGAATTGTTGGTTTTAAAAGCGGTTGCAACAGAATCATATGACGAGCGTAAGGCTTTTGTGTCTTATCTGGTTAAACTGATGCAAGGTTTTTTCCTTTCATGGAATAAAGACAATATTCAAACAGACACTGTACTTCAGCAGATTTTAGTCATGTCTGAATATAAATTACAGAAAGAAATAGATGCTATTAGAAAGGATGGATTAATTCCTGATGCCAATCCAAAGGATGGAAACAGAGTCCCTAATCGATTTAACAACGCACAAACTTTCCGTAAGAACCAATCAGGTGGCCCTTCATCCAGTGGAGGCAAAAGATTCAAAAGCAATAATAACAAAAATAAGAACAGCAAGTTCAAACCCAAACGTAGGTTTTAAACCTCTAACTTTCCTATTTACACATGTCTTCATTCAAAATTACAGGTGGCAAAAAGCTTCAAGGTGAGCTTACCCCTCAAGGAGCTAAAAACGAAGCTTTACAGATTCTTTGTGCAGTAATACTGACCAAGGAAGAAGTAGAAATCCATAACATCCCTAACATAAGAGATGTGAATAAACTCATAGAACTTCTAGAAGATATGGGCGTCAAACGCACCAAATTAGGAGAAGGTTCTTATAGATTTGAAGCAGCGGATGTTAATTTCGACTATTTTGAAACCGATAGCTATAAAGAAAAAGCTTCTTCTTTAAGAGGTTCTATCATGTTGCTTGGACCTATGTTGGCTCGTTTTTCTAAAGGAAAAGCCCCAAGACCAGGTGGAGACAAAATAGGGAGAAGACCATTAGATACACACTTTATTGGTTTCCAAAAGTTGGGAGCTACTTTCACCTATGAAGCAGACGATGCTTTCTATACGGTGGCAGGAGAAAGCATGGAAGGCGGATACGTGTGGATGGATGAAATATCTGTAACGGGTACGGCAAACGTTGTTATGGCTGCGGTAATGACCAAAGGTATTACCACCATTTATAATGCAGCCTGTGAGCCTTACTTGCAACAATTATGTAAAATGCTTAACCGCATGGGAGCCAAAATCACGGGAGTAGGCTCTAATTTACTTATCATAGAAGGTGTGGAAGAAATGGGAGGATGTGTTCACACCATGCTTCCTGATATGATTGAAATTGGGAGTTTCATTGGCCTTGCGGCAATGACCCAGTCAGAAATCACCATCAAAAATTGTCAAATTAAAGAATTGGGCATAATTCCTGACACCTTTAAGAAACTAGGCATACAGATGGAATTCCGTGGCGATGATATTTATATTCCCGCTCAAAACAATTATGAAATAAATACGCTGATAGATGGCTCTATTTTAACCATTTACGATTCTCCATGGCCAGGATTTACGCCAGACCTTATTTCTATTATTTTAGTTACCGCTATACAGTCAAAAGGAACCTTATTGGTGCATCAGAAGATGTTTGAAAGTAGACTTTTCTTTGTCGATAAGTTGATTGACATGGGTGGTCAAATTATACTATGCGACCCACACAGAGCTACTGTAGTGGGACTTAACAGAATCCATAATCTTAAAGGCATCAGAATGACATCTCCAGATATTAGAGCAGGGGTGGCTCTATTGATTGCCGCACTTTCTGCAGATGGCACGAGTATCATTGATAATATTGAACAAATAGATAGAGGTTACCAAAACATTGACGAACGCCTTAATGCCATTGGAGCTGAAATTGTAAGGGTTTAATTCCAGATGAAATTATAAAGAGGGCCTAGTGTCCTCTTTTTTTATGCCCATTAACCGAAATAATATACCTTATTTTATAAGCCATTAAATTTCAACAATGAGAACCCTAATCAAACTTCTTTTCTTGACTTTAGCTTGCCACACCTCCTTTGGTCAATCAGACGTCAACTTCCCAAAACATAGAGAGTTAGTTCAAAAGCTACCCCCTAAAGAAAAAACTTGGGTTTTCATTATGGCAGGTCAATCCAATATGGCAGGTCGCGGATTTGTGGAACCCAAGGATACGATGAGTTCAGAGAGAATAATAAGCATCAATAAAAACAACGAATTGATTTTTGCCAAAGAACCACTTCACTGGTATGAACCTAACGCAACAGGTCTAGACTGTGGAATGTCTTTTGCACAAAACCTGCTCACAGAAATCCCTCCGGATATCACCATTTTACTACTTCCTGTAGCCATTGGCGGGAGTTCTATGAACCAATGGCTCGGTGATTCTACCTTTAGAGGGGTACAGCTATATAGCAATTTTAAAGAGAAAGCTGCTCTAGGACAAACCTATGGAGAAATAAAAGGAATTATTTGGCTTCAAGGAGAAAGTGATTCCAGTCCTCATAATATTCCGATCTACCAAGAAAAAGTAAAAGGGCTTTTTGCAAACTTTAGACAAACCATTGGTAATGAAAACCTTCCTATAATAATGGCAGAATTAGGTTCATATTCTAAAAACTACGACAACTGGCAGCTTATAAATAAAGGAATGCATTCTTATTCCATAGCTGACCATAGCACTAAAGTTATTCATACGCAAGATTTACATCACAAAGGAGATTTTGTTCATTTCAACTCTGCAGGCCAACGAGAAATTGGCAATAGGTTTGCAAAGTCTTTTTTAAGCTTTGAAAACTGATTTCCTATGTTGACTTCAAGGGCTTTACTAGCATAAAACATCTGATTTTTGATTCTTTATCCATCAAAATTTGCCTAATTTTGAAAACTTAGTGAATCTTCAAAAAAAGTTGTTTTAACCCCAAATGGCAAAATCAAAAAGCCCAAAAGAAACTCCATTAAATAAGCAGTTCAATCAAATAAAGTCCAAATATCCTGGTGCTTTGTTGCTCTTTAGAGTGGGAGACTTCTATGAAACTTTTGGAGAAGACGCTATCAAAGCTTCCAAAATTCTAGGCATCGTCCTTACCAAGAGAAATAATGGTGGTTCCAATCAAGAATTAGCAGGTTTCCCACATCATTCTTTAGATACTTATTTACCAAAACTCGTCCGTGCTGGTCAGCGAGTTGCTATTTGCGACCAACTGGAAGACCCAAAAACAGTAAAAGGGATTGTAAAAAGAGGGGTAACAGAGTTAGTGACACCAGGTGTTTCTTATAATGACAATGTCCTACATACCAAACAAAATAACTATTTAGCGTCTATTCAGTTTGGCTCCAAAGAGAATTATGGCATTTCTTTTTTAGATATATCTACAGGGGAATTTTTATGCACAGAAGGTTCTGCATCTTACATTGATAAACTGCTACAGAGCTTTGCACCAGCAGAAGTCCTCTACTGTAAACAAAATAATGCCAAATTTAAAGAGCTTTTTGGTGACCAATTTAACACTTATACTTTTGACGATTGGGCTTACACGTATGACTTTGCCTACCCCCTACTGACCAAACATTTTAATACCACTACCCTCAAAGGTTTTGGAATAGAAAGTTTAAAAGATGGTATTACTGCAGCAGGCGTCATTTTACAATATTTACAAGACACAGAGCACAGAGACGTCAATCACATCTCTCATCTTGCCAGGCTAGACGAAGATAAGTTTGTATGGCTTGATAAGTTTACCATTAGAAATCTAGAACTGGTTTTCCCGCAGCATGAGGGCGGGGTTCCTTTGATTGATATTTTAGACCAAACCATTACCCCAATGGGAGCTCGCTGCCTTAGAAAATGGGCAGTTCTTCCATTAAAGGACTTAAAGCCTATTCAAGACCGACTAGATACCGTTGAGGTATTTGTTAATCAAGGTGATCAGCTGGAGGATGTACAGTCTTTACTGAAACCCATAGGAGATTTAGAAAGATTAATATCTAAAGTGGCGGTGAGAAGAATTAGCCCACGAGAAATAGTCCAGCTAAACAGAGCCCTAAAACAAATGGCTCCTTTGAAAGAAATTCTAGAAAAGCTGAGTGAAGAAAATGTCATATTCAAAAAATACGTTGACCAACTAGCCGATTGTAAATTTCTGGTTGAAAGAATTTCGGAACAGATAAAAGATGATGCCCCACATGTAAGCAACCGTGGCGGAATGATAAAAACGGGAGTTGACCCTGAACTGGATGAATATCATGAAATAGCATTTTCGGGGAAAGATTATTTACTCGGTATTCAAAGGAGAGAATCAGCCAATACTGGTATCAGCTCTTTAAAAATAGCTTATAATAAGGTATTTGGATATTACTTGGAAGTTTCAAATGCCCATAAAGACAAAGTACCAGCGGAATGGATAAGAAAGCAAACCTTGGTCAACGCGGAAAGATACATCACCGAAGAATTAAAGGTTTACGAAGAAAAAATCTTAACGGCAGAGAGTAAGATTTTTGATATAGAATTCCGTATTTATAATGAGCTGGTACTCGCTGCTGGAGAGTTTGTTCCACAAATCCAACAGAACGCAAGAACGATTTCCGCTCTAGATGCATTGGCCTCGTTTGCTGTAATTGCCAATGAAAACAAGTACTGCAAACCCACTATTGACGATACCAGTATTCTGGACATTAAAAACGGCAGGCATCCAGTCATAGAAAACCAATTGCCTTTAGGTGAAAGCTATGTACCCAACGACCTCATATTAAACGACAGCGAGCAGCAGATAATTATTGTAACCGGTCCTAACATGGCTGGAAAG
>NZ_JBSRVI010000021.1:0-29952 GCF_055134445.1 Arcticibacterium sp. | reverse complement strand
GGTTTTGACATTGACGTTGGAGCACCAATGCCGACAATTTTGTCAAATGAACATCATATTTATTTGATTTTCTATGTGAGTAACGTTGACCCAGATTGGGACGGTTCTACGGTTCATATGCGAACAGAAAATGATGAAGGAATTGTGACCGTCAAGTTTGACCGATTTGTACAATTCAAATTCGGAAATCCAAATGACGAATCGATTAATGGACATCCATTATACGAATTCGGACTTCAACCTTACTCAATACAAAAAGTGACTGAATCGGAATGGATAAAAGAATTGATAAAGATGAATTCTGTCCATCCATATCATAAAGACGAACAATTTTCAAAATATGAGCATTTCATCTTCTTCTTTCGCGACACCTGCTTTGAAATTATAGCTGAAGGCTATTCAATTGAACAAAGCTCTGAGACGACTATGAAAGACGATATTCAGCGAATTGGAAAACTATTATAAATAAAAAAAACGTGCTACAGTCGAGTAGATAAGGGGAGTTTCACCCCTAACCTCTCACAAACAGTTCCGAGACGCGTAGTCAGCGACGCGTAGTCCGAGACGCGTAGTCATGAACCCCTCGATTCATACGGCTCTTGTTGTACGATCTTGGATTTAAGTTCTTACAAACTTGTATCCCAGCTGCCAATGGTAGAGAACAAATACGGGAAGGAGACAATTATTCTTCTCAGCCAATTTACGGCCTTGATTTTACTCCCTTTGAACCCTTTATACTTGTTCAATATCCATTTGATGATTCGGTGGTGAAGATGGTAGAATACTGGAGTTAAACTCTTTTTGCTCACTTTTCCATAGTAATTAATCCAACCTCTGATTTGCATTAATGCCAAATCTTGAACCAACTATTCCTTTCTTAGACTTCTGGCTCATTTTGCAATCAAATTGTTGGATCTCGATATCCTAAGCTAGCAGCTTAGCTGTTTAAAAGCCTCCGGCTTGACATCTAATGACATTTCCAAGACAAGCTCACACTTCTCCATTTTAGAAAATGTGTCCCTTTTAATTATCCTTTTTTAGCTTAGAACAAGTTTCTTGCTTTCATGTTGAATTTCGATCGTTTTGGAGAGCAATAGTTCAAACGAGAACTTGAAGAAGTCCAGACACTAAGCATCCCGATAGCCAACCAGAGATACCCTTCTTTCTTAAACAATAAATTTAAGTGCACCGAAAAATAAACGCTTTTGGTTGTACCAAGTAATTTCTTCAATTTCACTTATTGAACGGATACAACTATGCGAAAACAAACACTTACAAATGAATATATAAATATAGTATCTACACCTTTTGTTCAGATACGCTATCGTTGTGCACAATCTTGGAAGAAGCTCACCGTCATTGAAAGAAATGTTTATTTACCTAATAAGTCAAAACATATATGAAACTAGGACATCTCTTCACTTTTTTAATTTGTGTAACATTTCTATCTCACGCTATAGTTAGAGCACAAGAGCCTGCCGCATCAAACGGTAAATTTATTGATGTTAATGGTGCAAAAATATACTTTGAAGAATATGGGCAGGGTGAGCCATTGATTCTACTGCATGGATTTGGTAGAACACTAGAGGACTGGAAACCCTATATAACTGAATTTTCAAAAAGGTATCATGTAATTGCTTGGGACATGAGAGGACATGGTAGATCAACAAATCCCGACACGAGCAAAACTTTTCTTCACAGCACAGCCGCAAAAGATTTGGTTGCATTCGTAGAACAACTTAATCTAAAAAAAGTAAAGGCTATTGGACATAGTTCAGGAGGTATAACCATGCTATATGCTGCATTCAAAGAGCCAAATATGTTTGAAGCCATTGTTCCGATAAGTGCACAAATCTACTTCAGTGCACAAGTTCGTGAGTTTATAAAAAATAACGCAATGCCTGAAGCTTATTATGAATTCAATGAACTTGAAAAACAACATGGCGAAATCAAAGGAAGGTTAATTGCTCGTCAGTTTTATCATTTTCAAGAACTCTACGGTGATCCTTCCATCACTAACGCCCAACTTAACACTATCACAGCTAGAACACTCGTAATTCATGGTGACAATGATTTTGTGCCTGTTTCACAAGCTTGGGAAATATATAAGAGCATTCCGAATGCTCATCTTTGGATTGTACCAAACGGTTGGCATATGCCTCATATTGGTGATGCGAATGGAACTGATTTTATCAGAAAGACATCGGAATTTCTAGACGGTGATTGGAGCAAAGAGCATTGACAATATTTTGATATTTATTGGCCGTTAATAAAAAAAACAGTGCTTAACAAAATTAATATAAAAAAGCTAATAAGTCCTAAATCTATAGCTTCTTGCTTATTTGCAAAAGACCGCCAAATCTTTGAATTGGCACATTTATAGAAGAAAATAAAAGAAACCAAATCAAAGATTTGGCTACAAGGTATGCGAGCGGCACAGCTAATAAGTCGCACTACTTAAAGCCCAATCGTTATATTCAATAAAAGAATAATTAGAATGCGGAAGACCAACTACCTCATGGCACTATTGACACTACTTGCCTTGGGTGGATGCAAAACGAGCAAAATTCAGATTGAGGAAATAGATAAAATAGAATTTTGCCAAATTACCAGCCAATTGGTTGATAGGTTACAGAATGACGACAAATTAAAATCTTATTTTGGTATTGAATCCGAAACTGTTAGAATCTATTACGACACACTTGTTCATTCTGGCAATCCTAGTTTCTTTGAGATGGAGGTTGCAGAACTTAGAGCTAAGAAGGAGAATCTTTCAATTAATGAAACTTATCCTCAAGTTCAATACGAAACGACTAAAAACTCTAAGAAATATAGAACGAACTGTGCATTTGAAGAAAGGAATAGAACAAATGCAGACCTTCAGGTTACTTTTTGGTATTCAAAAAAGGATAGTTTTATTTCGTTAGATGCAGTCAATATACTTGAAGAGCCAGGCTACTCACAAGGATATTTGTATCTTATTAAAATCGGCTCCAAAGGAGAAATTAAAAGATTAAAAGAAACATACTGGGAAGAGTGAAAATCAAACACTGAATATAATTGAGTAGCCCGACCCATCAATAAAACATGATAGGCTGGGGCTCTGGTACGCCAACCCGTTCACACCACAATTCCATTGGGGTAATTCCATTGTGGCAATTCCATTGTGGCCAACGTACGGGGCTAGCGTGCCCGTGTTTATACGGCGGAATTGGTGTCCCCGTTCTGAATCTCTGGTTCTATGCGATGATAATAATCCAACATACTTTCAAATCCACGTAACCTTAGTTTTTCAAGCCTGATGGTTGTCTTTAATTCCTATAGCTATCACAAGCTTTGAGTAGCCGAGCACGCCTACAAGCTCACATTCTTCTCCATATTAAAAAGCCCCCTCTTTCAACTACCACTTTTTTAGCTTGCCAAAACCATAGCTAGCAGAAGAGATTCTTCTTTTTAAAACAACAAATTCAAGCACTCCTAATTACCGAAAAATATACGCTTTTGGCAGTACCAAGTAATTTCTCCAATTTCACTTATTGGACGGATACGATTACCCGAAAACAAACACGTACAAACGAATATATAAGAAAGAAAAACACACCTCTAGCCAATAAGAAGGTGGATATCCGCTAATGTTAGCGGTCAGGAAAAAAGACGACACCAATGGTAAGAACATTAATAATAATGGGAATTATATCAACAATTTTAAATTTATTTGGCTGTTCGAAACAGACCAAAAATAATGATGACAAACAGTCTAGTGAAATGGACGAACAGATTGCTCAATCAATTGAAGCATTTAAGAACAGACTTATTTACAAAGAATTGACTCCACAAATAATTGACTCAACTTCTGACGATGATTTGCTGCAACTTGTTTTTGATAATCTATCTAAAAAACAATCAGAAGATTATGAAAAGGAGTATAAGATAGTTATGACTTGGAATAAATCGAGACAAGCAGTCTATATGATTTGGCTTTTGGAAGCTGAAGTTAATAATGGTGGTTACAACCAATTCTACTTTAATTCGAGCGGACGGTTTTACAAACATTTACCAGAAGCATTAAGACTTGTTGGAGCAAGTAAATTTTCCGACTTGACCGATCGAGCGAATAAAATATTTGAACAGGAAAACGAAGAAATCACAAAGCATCAAGACGGAACAATAGAAGGATTTAGCAAGTCGTACGAAGACAACCCGTTAAACGATTTGGATACGGAATTTTACGAACTCTATCAAACTGAAAACTTGCAACAAATTCAGGTTGACTACATAAGAAAAAACAAAAGTGATTTTACTGATAAATGAAAGAAAAGAAGCCCGAACCGCTAACAAGCGATGACCACCCCAGCCAGCCTATCGGCAGGTCCGATCGCAAAGCTTCGCGTTAGCTTCCATATTAAACAGACAAATGAATGACCTATAAAATATTATTGACCTTTTGCTTTACTTACTTATTATTTACAACATATGGACAAGACAACTCAAAGACATTCTTGTTTGTTGGCACTTATACTGAAGGGAAACCAGACCTTGGTATTTACGTTTACGAGTTCAATTCAAAATCGGGACAGTTAAAACTAAGTAGTAATGCAGAAAACATTACCAATCCCTCGTTCTTGACAGTTTCGCCAAATGGACATTTCTTGTATGCTTGCACCGACACGAAATTACCCAATGATGGAAGTGTCACAGCTTTCAAAATAGATAGCATAAACGGAAAAATATCACTTATCAATAAACAGCCGAGTGGTGGTGAAAATCCTGTATACTTGACGGTTTCCAAGAACAACAAGTATATCGTAAATGGAAATTATACAGAAGGGAATGTCTCTGTTTTTACGGCCAATGAAGACGGCAGTTTAAATCCGTATTCCCAAATCATCCAATTTGCTGACAGTAGCATCAACAAAACACGACAGGATAAAGCTCATATTCACGCTACAGTTTTTTCACCAGAAAACGATTTTATATTTTTACCCGACCTTGGTTCCGACAAAATACGAGCCTTCAAATTTGACTCCACCAATTCAAAACCACTCATTCCTGTTCACAAGAATTTAGTAAATTCAGTTTTAGGAAGCGGACCAAGACACTTTACTTTTCACCCTAATGGCAAATTTGCATATTGCATTGAAGAACTTAGCGGAATGATTTCAGCATATTCTTATGACAACGGAATTCTTGATTCTATACAAAGAATATTTTCCTATTCTAAAATTCAAGATTCTTATGGAAGTTCGGATATTCATATTTCTCCTGATGGACTTTTTTTATATGCTTCAAATCGATGGGATGAAGAAAATACAATATCTATTTTCTCTATCGACCAAAACAAAGGACAACTTAAATTAATTGGGCATCAACAAACGTATGGAGATCACCCGAGAAATTTCACAATTGACCCCTCTGGTAGATTTCTTTTAGTAGCAAATCTACTGACTAACAATATTGTGGTATTTAAAAGAGACTTAAAAACGGGTTTATTGATTAAAACTGAAAATGAAATAAAAGTGCCCAGCCCTTCATGTTTACAAATGAGAAAATACGGCAACTATTAAAGTAGACGGTTCTACCAGTTGAAACTGATAGAGTACGCCTCTGGTACGCCAGCTTAGTCACTCCACAATTCCATTGCGGCAATTCCATTGGGGCAATCCATTGCGGCCTTCTTAAAGTTTCTGGCTGTAATCGAAGGTAATACCCCAACATAGTTTCGTAACCACGTTACCTTAAATTTCAAGTTTGATGGTTCTTTTTTTTAGTCTCCTGCTTGACATCAAATGACATTTCCAAGACAAGCTCACACTTCTCCATTTTAGAAAATGAGTCCCTTTTAATTATCCTTTTTTAGCTTAGCACAAGTTTCTTGTTTTCATGTTGAATTTCGATGGTTTTGAGGAGCAATAGTTCAAACGAGAACTTGAAGAAGTCCAGACAATAAGCATCCCAATAGCTATCCATAGAGACCCTTCTTTCTAAAACAATAAATTTAAGTGTACCGAAAAATAAACGCTTTTGGCGATACCAAGTAATTTCTACAATTTCACTTATTGAACGGATACAACTATCCAAAAACAAGCACTTACAAACGAATATATAAGTATAGTATCTGCACCTTTTGTCAGATACTCTATCGTTACTAGCAAGCGTAAAAAACAGTCGACAATGAAAAATAGAACATTACAAATGTTGACCATTGGTTTCCTAATCACGGTACTAATTGGATGTGGCGGAGTTTCACAAAATGAATACGACACTTTAAAAGCTGAAAATGAAAAACTAAAACACGAGATTGAAGACCTCAAATTTGGGCCTGACAAATTAATATCACTTGCTAAGTTATATCTTGACAACAAGGAATTCAATAAAGCCAAAACAGAACTTCAATCTTTGCTTGACAAACACCCTGCTTCACAAGAAGCAACAGAAGCAAAGCAACTTATTACCGCTGCAGACAACGGGATCAAAGACCAAAAATTAGCAGATGAAAAGGAAAAAATTGAAAAAGAAAAAGCGGAAAAAGAAAGACTTGTAAACGCCACAAAAAAATTAAGAACCAAATATGACGACATAAAAGGAATAACTTGGTATTATGACAAAGCGACACCGCAATACACCAACTATAACAGTTTTCATTTGTATATGGGTAAGGAGAAAACAGGAAAACCTTGGCTTCGTTTTAGAATACAATACACTGCTGACGATTGGTTATTTATTCAAAGCTATGTCATTAAGACTGATAATGACTCTTATACAATTTCAACCTCTTATGGTGAAGTAGAAACAGACAATGGTTCTGGCGACATTTGGGAGTGGTACGATGTTTCTATAGACAACAGACTTTACAACATTGTGAAAGATGTAATAAAATCTAAGTCAGTCAAACTCCGACATAATGGAAAACAATATTATAAGGACAGAACAATAACTGAAAAGGAAAAACAAGGACTTCAAAACATGTTAGATGCTTATGAAGCACTCGGTGGGTCAACGAACTTCTGACAGAACGCCAGCCTGAAACAGCACCTACAAGAAATTGGCGGTTAAGTGGTTAAATGAAGCTTTGTGCTTTGTACCAAGTTCATTGCTGGCAGACAGTTTAGTGCTTCGAAATCGATAACTTCTTGTAGCTGCAAACCGTTAAGTGAGATATTAAAATGACAAGATGACAATGAAGAAATGGATTGAAAAAAATATTTGGTGGACAACTTTTTTAGCAGTTTTCACTGTTGGATTATTGATTGTTTTGTCTTATTCCTTTTTTAAAGACAACTACACCCTTAAAGATGTGACTCTCTCAGACTGGCTAAGCTATTTTGCTGCTAGTGGAACAATTGGCGGTTTTTTATATCTTATTCTTGATAAGATTTTAAGTGAAAAAGAAATCAATCATTTAAAATGGCAATCAGAAATACCATTTGTGACATTATCTTCACCCTGTGACCCGACAGCAAGCTATTGTGAAATAAATATTTTGGAATACAACACAGGATTTGAAGAACGTGGAAGTGGCTATTTTTCAGTTTGTAATTTAGGGCGAACAAACGCTTATGACATAAAGATTCTATTTTACACCAAAGACGAGTTCATAGAGAGTAACATTTTTAACAGACATTATATCCCATACTTACCACCTTTGGCATCGACTAGTTATGGCTACCATAGCTATAGAGAATATATTTATTCAAATTACAACGTGAATCCTGATACTAAGGAGATTTCTAATTCAAAGTTTGAAATCTGCGGTTGTTTGACAAATTGTGCTATTTCAATAGTCAATAAGGACGAGAAATATTTTTTCGCTAAAATTGAATATTACTCTTCTTTCAGCAAAAAACATAGATATAAAATTACCTCAACACTAAGAATTAATGTTATCTGCCAATCCGATACTGCACAAGGACAAAACGTGAGGATAAAAGGTATAAATACATTGGACTATGACTATGAGAAAAGTTGAAAACACCTCACATTGTCCAGTAGATAAGGGGAGTTTCCCCCCTTACCTCTCACAAACAGTTCCGCGACGCGTAGTCCGAGACGCGTAGTCCGCGACGCGTAGTCCGAGATGCGTAGTCCGAGACACGTAGTCGTAAACCTCTCTATTCATGCGGCTCTTGTTGTACGATCTTGGATTTAAGTTCTTCCAAACTTGTATCCCAGCTGAAAATGTAAACATCATTAAGTATGGTAGTTTTATTTTTGGACAGGAGAAAAAAAAGAATATCAACAAATAATGCGGTAAGCTTTCACAAAAAAGCTTTAGTTTGAACGCTAAAAGATACTAAAACGAAAGAAAGTCTTATGGAAAACCATAAAATGAAAGCTTCAACCAGAGAACAGCTGAAGAAAACAAGTACACCTACCATAGCGTCGATTTTATTCAAACTCGGTTTAAAATTTCAATTCATTCAAGACGTCAGACCATTGTCTGCCCTCAAAGAAAATATGGTGGGAGAAGCTTTTACTTTAAGATATATTCCAGCAAGGGAGGATTTAAATGAGATGTCGGTTTTTAGAGACCCTAAGCATCCGCAACGGGTAGCCATAGAAACCTGCCCAGAGGGAGCCGTATTGATTATGGATAGCCGTAAGTCTGCTAGGGCAGCATCAGCTGGTTCCATATTAATTACGAGACTCATGGTGCGTGGAGCCGCAGGAGTGGTAACCGATGGCGGATTTAGAGATTCCCAGATTATTGCCAATTTAGATTTCCCTTCCTTCCATAAAGCACCTTCGGCACCTACTAATTTGACCTTAAATCAGGCATTAGATATCAATGTTCCTATTGGCTGTGGAGATGTAGCCGTTTTCCCAGGTGACGTCATTGTGGGCGATGCGGATGGCGTTATGGTCATTCCAGCAAATTTGGCTGATACCGTTGCCGAGCAAGCAAAAAGTATGGAATTGTATGAGGAATTTGTCACAGAACGAGTCTTAGCAGGAGACACTATTATTGGACTTTACCCTATGACCTCAGAAGAAGTTTCTAAAAAATTTGAAGCATGGAAATCAAATAAATAAGGATATTATTGCTGTGCAAAAGGCTATTTAACGCTAAAATGGATTCATTTCAAATATATTTTATACGATCCTTTTTGAGCGTTATGGTATAGAGAAAGTACGATACATAATTTCCCCTTACAATATTGCACAAATAGTTATTATTAACGCCTTCAGGTTTCTTCATACCGCCAAAGAATTTGACGCAACCAGAATTGGTGTGACGAGCCAATCAATTAAACTCTTCACACAGCACATTTATCTCCTAGCTCCATTGACAAGTGGCCATGGCATTTCATCGTTGGAATTGCCTAATCCTATTGGTACACTAGTTTGAATGGGTATGAGTGCCACTGCACTTCCTAAAAAAACTATATCATTTCTGGATGTTTCTCCACTACCGAAACGCCCCATTGGGCAATAGATTGAACGACAGGAATCAATGTTTTTCCAAAATCCGTTAGCGAATACTCTACTTTCAGCGGCGGTTTTAAAGTAAAGACTTTCCGCTCTATTATGCCATCCTCTTCTAAGGTTTTTAACTGCAAACTTAAGGTACGCTCTGTTACAGTTGGCATTTCTTTCCTAAGCTCGTTATAACGAAGTTTCCCGTCTATCAAATGAAATAGAATCACTGTTTTCCACTTTCCACCAATCATGCCCATGGTTAAGCTGGCACAGCAAGGGTATTCTTTTCCTTTAAAATTGTACATGATTCTACCGATTGATTCAACTATCCTTTTAGACCGTTATTGCGAAGATAAAATACTATACTTAGTTTTGCAACTATAATATTTATAGTATTGTTTTAGTAGGTAAGAAAGCGTCACTACACCCTATAGATAAGAAAGAGCTAAATGGGTTTGACCTATCATCCTAATAAAATAAAGACATGAGTAAATCGATATTAATTACAGGAAGTACAGACGGCATCGGAAAACTAGCCGCTATAAAACTGGCAAAAGACGGCCACCAGATTTATCTGCATGGCAGAAATTCTGAGAAACTGGATATGGTTATTTCCGAAATCAAAACATTGAGCAATAATGAAAACATTAAAGGCTTTGTAGCAGATTTCTCTGATTTGTCTGCTGTCAAAATGATGGCAACTCAGGTAAAAGAAGAAATTTCAAAACTAGATGTCCTCATCAATAATGCTGGCGTTTTCACTAGCCCAATTCATAAAACCAAAGATGGTTTAGACATCCGTTTTGCGGTCAATTACTTGGCCCCTTATATTTTAACGGAAGCCTTATTACCGCTACTTCAAGCGGGCTCAAACCCACGCATTATCAATTTGAGTTCGGCAGCACAAGCTCTGGTTTCAATGCGAGCACTTTCTGGGCAAAGCGAGATTCCTGCTCAGGGTTCTTATGCACAAAGCAAACTGGCCCTCACCATGTGGAGTTTTGATTTGGCAAAAAAGGAACCCGGAATCGTGGTAATTGCGGTAAATCCAGGTTCTCTACTAAACACGAATATGGTAAGAGAAGCCTATGGAAATCATTGGTCACCGGCCGACAAAGGTGCTAACATCTTATATGACTTGGCCGTTTCAGCGGAATATAAAGCATCTTCTGGCCAATACTTTGATAATGACAAGGGTGAAGAAAAGGGACTTTTCGGAAAGGCACACCCAGACGCTTATGATAATCAGGCTATAAAAAGACTGTTGAATGCTACAATGGCCATCATCTAAAATTTAACCCAGGTTTTTCCATTGGAGAATCGTAATGAGTTGTCAAAGTGTAATAAATCAGGCATATAAACGAGATTAGTTTAGCGGTTTACCTTTAGCTTACCGATGAACGCAATTTAGCTACGACCCCGATAAAAGTGGGAGGTTTTCTAAGGCATAAAAGGTTAAAACACTAAAAGCTAATTTGCAGCAGCCATACACTCTATCTCCACCTTAACCCCTAGTGGTAAGGCTCCTTGTAGGGCACTTCTGGCTGGTTTGTTTTCTGGGAAATATTTGACATAGGCGGCACTCATGGCTCCAAATTCAGACATTTCGGCAAGCATACAGGTGCATTTTATCACTTTATCCATAGAGGAGCCGTTGGCTTCTAAAATAGTCTTGATGTTTTCCATCGTCTGGACAGTCTCCGCCGTTATCCCACCTTCCACTATAGTACCATCAGGCAAAGCCCCTATCTGCCCAGAAACATATATGATGTCGTCATATTTAACCGCTTGAGAATAGGGTCTATTTAATTTGGCAAAGGCTTCGGTTTGATAATAATCAGCAGTTTCTTGCTCTGTTTCTTGACAAGAAAATAAAAGGACTAAAAAAGGCAGATACAATAATTTCATTTTTATAAAATTTAATTCTAAAACGTATTTTAAACAGCGACTTTGATTAAAGTTTTCAAATAATCCTCATCCACAAAAGCCCCCAAGCCATTGCCTTTCGGCATGGTTACTTGACCATCTTTAGCATAAGTAATACCAGCCACAACAGGATCTTCCTCAAACATAAGAGGCGTATCAAAATCAAAGAATTGAACACTATCACTCACTAAAGCCAGATGAGCTGAAGCCGTAAAACCAATCCTAGATTCTAGAAAACCACCCACCTGAAGACTCAGGTTTGCCTTTTCTGCCAATGCTATAATCTTGAGTGCCTTAAATATTCCAGAAGATTTCCCCAATTTGATATTGATGGCATCACAGGCATTTAGTCCTATCAGTCTTTTGGCATCATGATGGTCTAAACAAGACTCATCTGCCATAATAATAATGGGGCTCTGATCTTTCACTTTCGACAGTTCCATAAAGTCCCATCTGGGTATGGGTTCTTCGCAGTGTTGAATATAAAAGGGCTCTAGTGCCTTTAAAGTGGAAATAGCCTCAGAAACACACCAACCTTGGTTGGCATCTATCCTTAACGGAATATCCATTCCTATACTTTCTCTTATGGCTTTGATGCGTTGCACATCCTTTTCTCCACCCTTTCCAAGTTTTACTTTAATAATCTGAAAGCCCCTTTCTTTTATTTTAAGAGCATCGGCAGCCATTTTGGAAGGCTCACCTATACTTACCGTATAGTCTGTTAGGAGTGTTTTGTTGTTCTCTCCTCCTAAAAATTGATACAGTGGAAGTTTTGCGGCCTGAGCCGCGATGTCGAAAAGAGCGATATCAAAGGCACTCTTGATGCTGGTATTTCCAAAAATGGTCCTATCCATCTGGCCAGAACACGTTGCTATATCCGTGGGGTCAAGCCCTTTTAAGCCTTTGGCCAAATACTGAGCCACCACAAAACAGGTGTCCATACTTTCACCATTAATCGGTAAAAAGGGACTGCACTCTCCTAGCCCTACCAGCCCTTGATCGGTGTAGATACGCACTATCACATTCTCTGCGTATTCCATAATACCTAAAGAAATCACAAAAGGCTCTATCAGCTTTATAGGAGATTTGAAAATCTCAATTTCGGTTATCTTCATTTTTACTTCTTAACACCATTATACTTTTCCATAATCCTTATCACTTGCTCAATCGGTAAAGATGGCATTTCATGCCCATCCTGCCCTTTAATTGTTTTTGCAGCAAAAAGTGAGTTATAAATAGCCTCTTGAGTGGCCTCTATGGTGGCCAAAAACAAGGGGGTCACGGCATCATTTGTCAGGTATTTATTTTCAGATACGGCAGATGAACTGCTATTAGGTATAAAGTTTTCTTTGGCGGTAGACACCGCTATCACGTAATCTCCACTTCCATTTGAGGCTATCCCTCCTGTCTTAGCCAGTCCCATGATGGCTCTTTTCGCCATTCTTTCTAGGTTTCTAGCGTCTACGGGAGCATCTGTCATCACCACTATCATACAGGAGCCGTCTACATCATAGGTGTAAGCCCTTGGGTAATTGTCTAATTCTTTAGCTATAGGTACCCCATTGAGTTCAAATACCCCACCGAAGTTGGTTTGTACCAAAACGCCTACGGTATACCCTCCTAATTTTTCTGGAATTACCCTAGAGGAAGTACCTATCCCTCCTTTATATTGAAAACAGACCGTTCCTGTTCCTGCACCTATGCTGCCCTCCTCTACCTTTCCAGATTTAGCATTTTCTATGGCACTTAAAACATGGGACTCTTTCACATGTCTGCCTCTTATATCGTTGAGCCAACCATCGTTGGTTTCACCAACCACCGTATTCACAGACCTTACGTTTTCATTTCCTGGCTGAGCCAAGGTATACGAAATTAAGGCATCAGAAGCAGCTGGCACACTCAGTGTGTTAGTCAAAACGATAGGTGTTTCTAGGTTACCGAGTTCTTTTACCTGACTGTAACCCGCCAGTTTCCCATAGCCATTGCCAATGTATATGGCCGCAGGGACTTTCCATTGGTAAATATTGCCATCATGAGGCATTATGGCGGTAACACCTGTTCTTATGCTATCGCCAATCGCTAAAGTGGTATGCCCTACTTTCACACCAGATACGTCGGTAATGGCATTGTTTTCACCCGGCTTTAAAACACCGACTTCAATACCATAATCTCTCAATCTTTTATTCTGAGAATAACCATCAAAAGAAAACATAGTTAAAACAATTACAAGGGAAGGCAGAATATACTTCTTCATATAGTGCGTTAGGAGTAACAAAAAAAGAACCTCTACAATATAAAGGACAAAAACTTAAAAGTGTTAACGCTAAGTGGCAATTATAGTAATTAAAAAAGTTTGTCCTATTTAAAATAACAAGAATACAATAATGCCGCTTTTTTCAAAATATGCCATTAATGTTATAACCGGCATAAAAAAATCGGCAGAGAAATAATATCTCTGCCGATTCTAACAATAAACCTTAACCCTAAACTATGAAAAAATATGTCTTTAATCTCTTTGAACTGTTGGCCCCTTAACGTTCAACACCTTGAACTCGGTACGCCTGTTTAGTTGATGTTTGTTTTCACTACAATCAACGCCGTCTGCACATCCATTAACCAGCATGGACTCTCCAAAACCGCTGGCTAATAATCTTTCCTCCCCTATCCCTTTCTTTGCTAAATACTCTACTACAGCTTTGGCCCTGCTGTCTGATAACTCTTGGTTGAAGTCTGTACTCGACCTGCTATCTGTATGCGATCTTATCTCGATGGCTAGACTTGGATATTTTTTGAGTATTGGTAAAACCGTGTTATCCAATTCCTTTCTAGCGTCTCTTCGAATTTCTGATTTACCGTAGTTATAGTAAATGTTTTCGATTCTAAATATATCACCTTCAGCAATCATGCCAAGATTTTGTTCATAGGTAACATTATCGTTTCTTTTGGCTTTTACTTTACCTATTTCTTCGGTATTTGTAGCATAATTGTCTTTCACAGCAGATACCACATACTTACCCTTTTTAGTAGGCTGAAACTCGTATTTCCCATCTTTTCCAGTAATTACTGTTTCCGTACTCTCATCTTTTTCGTTGGTCAATACCACCGTTGCTCCGGCTATAGGCTCATTGGTCAATTCGGACCTAATAGTCCCTTTTACCAATGGTAATTTAGAAGACTGTAAATAAATTTTTATCTCCGCTCCAGCGTTTTGTGAAGTGGCCATACTGCCATAACCTACGGCATTGGCCTCGTAACCTTCTTTAAAAGCTTTGAACTCAAATTCTAAACCAGTAGCCATACATATAGTCACTGAACCAGAATTATCCGTAGTAAACAAATCTTGATTAACACCATTTTTTATCAGCCTTACTTCCGCACCCGAAAGAAGCTGATTGGTACCTGCATCGTAAACCAGTACTTTAAGTTCTCTGCACTTTCTACTAAACGCATAAATATTATCATCAGAGTACCCCTTTTTCCTATTGGATGCGAAAAATCCTGAGTTTCTATTTCCGTCGGTAATTAAACTAAAATCGTCTTTTTCCGAATTAATAGGTGCTCCTAAATTTTCTGGAAGTGTTACAGGTTTATCCTTGTCTAATTCTACAAAAAACACATCTAATCCACCCAAACCCGCGTGACCATCAGAAGCAAAGTATAAATTATCAAACTCATCCATAAACGGAAACATCTCGTTTCCTTCGGAATTAATATCACGCCCCAGGTTTACCGGATTACCCCAGTTGCCTTCATTATATTCCACCACATATAAATCTGTACCACCATACCCGCCGGGCATATCAGATACAAAATACATTTTGGTATTGGCCATGTTCAGCGTAGGATGCCCACAAGAATATTCGTCAGAGTTAAATGGCAATTCGTCTATATGATCCCACTTCTTTCCATCAAACTTGGCAGAATATAATTTGAGTTTATTTATCCCCTCTGCACTTTTCTGTGTTTTGTTTCCTAAATGATTATTTCTTGTAAAAATCACTTGTTTCTGGTCACTAAAGAATGTCACCGGCCCTTCGTGATACTTGGAATTCAATTTCTTACTAAATACCTCTAAATCCTCTAAGGCTGCCAATTCACCACTTTTTTTGCTACTTGATAGCGATGCGGTGGGCTTATCACCCCAATTCACAGATAGAGAAGTGGTATCTGGATATTGAAAAAGATCTAAAAAAGGAGTTTGGCTGTTCATAAACACCCGCTTAATAAAAGTGTCTTCCTCTCTAGCCGATACAAAAACCAAACCCTTGCCAAAATACATCGGACTAAAATCTGCCTGTCTTGAGTTAATGGCATCCAAATATTTAATTCTGTACAAGGAAGAATCTCTAGCAAAATTTGACCTATCCATATAAGCCACTGTAAAGTTCTTGGCCCTTAAGTCGGTAGTTTGTCGCTCTCCATACATAGAATAGTATTTCTGAGACTCACGATATTTAGAGTTACTAGCCAATACTTGTGCGAAGTATAAGTACTCTTTGCTATCTAAAACGCTTTCATGATTTTTAAAAAGACTTCTATAGACCCGCTCCGCATTGGTATGGTCTTGAAGCTTTTTATAACAAAAAGCTAACTTAGACAATGCTTCTGCCAGGTCTTGGTCATTGGCTTTAGCACTTTCTACAAAAGCCTCATAATGCTTTACGGCTTCCACATAACTTAATCTCTCGAAGTCACGGTTTCCCGCCTTCAAACTGGCTTGCGAAAATGACTGTAAAACTATTAGAGTAAAGAGGGTTAATAGTCCAGCACATTTTTTAAACATGGACATTTTTATATTCATTTTCCTTATTAGGATTTGCACACTAATAAGTTACCAAAAGCCATGCCAAAACATTTCTGAAGAATTCAGAATGCTTGAAATTGAAGCTATTTCAGCGTAAAAACTACCTCTAATATAGTTTCAGAAGATTTTCCGATTTTAAATTTTTCTGAGATTCTATGTCCCACCAGCCATACAATTTCATTTCCAGAGCATAAAACCAAGGTCTTTTCCTTATCATAAACGGGTACTTTCTGATTGATAAGATAATCGGAAACACGCTTATTTCCTTTCATGCCAAAGGGTTGAAAAATGTCGCCATTCCTCCAATTTCTTAACACTAAGGGGAACTTCAACTTTTGGGTATCTAAATAAGCCTTGTTGGGACTTTTCAACGCTTCTAATGCAGGAAGATCCTCAACTTCTTTGAAATTCAATTGACCAAAGGCAAAACTTATTTCCGTCAGATCTTTCTCTATACGTAAGTCTACCTCCGTATTTAAAACCACAGGTGTTATCAATACTTTATCTCTATCAAACAATAAGCGGTGTGTTGAACTCAAAAATTGACGCCCAGAATGATACTGCTCCTCTTCAAAAATGGAAAGAACACTGGCATAATTAAAGTTCAATTCCTCTAACCAGAACTCCACTAAAGTCCTGCTAGAACCTTCAAAAAAAACCTTTTGGGATATCTCAAAATCAGGGCCATTGCTTTTAACACTTTGTTCTTTAAAAATTACCAATTGACTTTTTATGAAATCCAGTGCGTGATTTACCCTAGCACTCGTATGAGAAAAATTTTCTATCAGTTTGGGGTTCAATTTCTCTAAAAGTGGGACCACTTGGTGTCGAACAAAGTTCCTATGGTATTTATCCGACGAGTTTGAACTGTCTTCTCTCCATGGTATATGATGCTCTTTTGCAAAGGCTAATAATTCCTCTTTTCGAGCAAAAAGAATCGGTCTTATTAGATTTTTACTTTTAGGTAAAATTCCTTTTAAACCATTTATTCCTGTACCTCGTGTAAGGTTTAAAAGTGCGGTTTCTAAAGAATCACTGGCGTGATGAGCAGTCGCTACAAAATCCAAATTATGTTTCACAAGCAAACTATCAAACCAAGGATACCTTAAAACTCTAGCGGCCATTTGTGTTGAAATTTTCTCCTCACTGGCTACTTTCAAGGTTTCAAATTGAATAGTTTCAAAAACCAAACCCCTTTCTTGGCAATAGTTTCTTATCATACTTTCATCCCCTTCAGATGCCTCTCCCCTTAAAGAAAAGTTGCAATGAGCCACTACTATTCTATAGGATGTAGATTCAAATAAACGAAGCATAACCATAGAGTCTACTCCACCACTAACAGCCAATAGAATACCCGATTCTTCGGTAACATTTACTGTTTTCTTAAGGTATGTTAAAAAGGCAATATCCAATCTTTTATAGGCCATAATGCCACAAAAATACGCTAATTTTGCCCCGTAATTTTAACAAACAGTGTTCTTGAAACCTCTTCAATATATTCTTCTACTGCTGCCACTCCTTATATCCATAAAGGTTACGGCACAAAAGCCACTTAACCCTACAGTTGACAGAGGGCCAAAATCAAGAATTGAGCTTATTAAAGCCGACTCACTGGTAGTCAATTCTGGAGAGAGTGAAATCAGGACATTTTATGGAGATGTTAAGTTTTTTCATAGGGGGGTTTATCTGAGTTGTAAAAAAGCCATTCATAATTCTGGCTCCAATAACTTGGTGGCTTATGGTAAGATCAGAATCAACCAAGGAGATACCTTAACCATCACAGGAGATACGCTTTACTACGATGGCGACACTAGATTTGCCAGAATTCATGGAAAACGAGTAATCATGACTGATGACGACATGACGCTAGAATCCACTAGAATGAACTACAATCTTAATACTGATTTAGCTTATTATTCTACACCTGGAATTATTCATCAGGATTCCGTACAGTTGACCAGCAAAACAGGTTTCTATAACACCCAATCAAAGATTTTCAATTACTACGGCGACGTAGAAATATTACACCCCGATTTTACACTTTGTACAGATACGCTAGATTATAACAGTAACACGAAAAGGGCTGATTTCAACTCCTATACCACCATTAACTCACCAGACGGAATTCTTTCAGCCAACAAGGGTTATTATTTTACAGACACCAAAAAGTCTAAATTTTACGGTAGATCTTTGGTAGAAAACGAAGAATACACTTTAGCCGCAGACACGCTAGACTTTAACATGACCACCGAAGAGGGTTTTGGCGTTGGAAATGTAGCCTTTTTCAGTAAAAAGGATAGTCTCTATTTAAATGGAGATTATGGCGAGAAACTTTCATCAAAAGGTATCACTAAAATGATAGGGAATACCCTAATGAGATCCATTAGTTCTGGAGATACTCTTTTCTTAAGGGCAGATTTTATTTATGCGTATCAAAACATAGCAGATGTTTATCCATTGGTATCCACCGACACGACACTTTCAGACAGTCTTAAAAATCTCGATTTACTGACGGATAGTTTGCAAATTTCGAAAGACAGTGTTTTTGTAGGAGAAATAAATCTTATCCCCGGTACACCCACCGCCCAAGAAATTTCCGATTCGCTTACTATAAATGTGACCCGTAAAGATTCTTTAGCTATAAAAGAACCCGAAAGCGAAGTAGATAAAATACAATTTATCATAGCTCATGGTACGGTCAAAATCTTTAGAGAAGATTTCCAATCCACCTGCGACTCTTTGAATTATAACCTGCTAGATTCTGTCATTACGTTTATTGGTAATCCGATGATTTGGAGTGGTGATAACCAGCTGGAAGGAGATACAATCACCACGATTATGGTTCATAACAAAATCAAGCGTATGTTTTTAAACCAAAACAGCTTTGTAATTGCTCAGGATTCGGTAAAAAACTTTAATCAAATTAAAGGCCGCCAAATTGTTGCACTTTTTGACGATAACAGCAGTATTAGACAGGTGGAAGTGGATGGTAACGGTGAAAGCATTTACTATGCCCTAGATGATTATAATAAGCTTATAGGAATAAACCGGGTGCAATGCAGTAAAATGCGATTATCATTTATAGAGAAAAAAGTTAAAAGGATATCCTTTATGGGGAGTCCAGAATCAAAGCTTATTCCTCCATTTGAAATAAAAGAGGGCCAGAATAAACTGCTTAATTTTTCATGGGATATCAACTTAAAACCTACTAAAAAAGAGGTTCTTGGCTCAAATTTTGCTGATAGTTCTATGGATAAGCGTCAAGAAATTGAAGAAGGGAACTCCATATTTTAAGATTTATTGTTAAAAAAGTAAAAAAAACAGTCTCCGAACAACCTTTTTACAGTTTTCTACGTCTATTAGACAAACATTGAAATATTATTGTATATTTTTGTTAAAACTAATTATTACTGAATGATTTAAGATTTACAAAGGAAATGCTAAACTCACGTAAAATATTGTTTTCCTTCTTGGCATTTTTGCTCACAGCATCTATAGCCATAGCTCAAGTGCAGGGCAGTAAGTCCAGACTTGATATTGGAAAAAATGCGAATCCTAGTAAAGTTTCTACTAAGCCAGTAAGTAATTATATTAGTAAAGTAAACTTACCCTCTGAGATTTCCGTAAACAGTAACTCTGTCATTAACGAATTTTATAAAGATCTATTATTGAAAAACAGTAATAAAGTGGTAACACCTAAAGTAGTGTATGTCACGGAAAGTGTTTTGAAAGATTTGAAAGAAAAGCTTTTTATTGATGAAGATATTAACATATCAAACATCTATCCTAATCCTGCAAATGACATTGCTCATTTAGACTACAAACTAAATAGTTCAAGAAAAAACGCCAAGGTTTCGTTTTATAATATATTGGGCGGCTCTGTGGCTGACTACAATTTAGATTCATATGACAATTCCCTAACCATACATACAAGGTCTTGGGATAATGGCGTTTACTTTTACCAACTCATTATAGATGGCAAAAAAGTGGCTACCAAAAAACTTCTTGTAAGACATAACTAATCTGTTAATTCTCCTTAAAATCTCGAGTAAACGTAATTATAAGAATTATAATCCGTTTCACTATCGACGCCTTTTATTACCTTTGCCGAATGAATTTCAAAAACCTTCTGAAACCGCTACTTTTCTTTACTATCCTAGGTTTATTTACCGCTTGTAACAGACAATTTACTCAGTTACAAAAGTCAGGAACTACAGATAGCAAATATAAAGCAGCCATCAAATACTATAACGAAGCAGATTACTTCCATGCTGGATTATTATTCGATGAAATTATCCCATTATTAAAAGGAGATTCTACCGCGGAAAAATCTCAGTTTTATAACGCCTACTGCAACTATTACCAAAGTCAGCATCAATTAAGCTCTTATCTTTTTAAGACCTTTTATGCTACCTATGCCAATAGTCCTTATGCGGAAGAGGCCTTTTATATGTATGCTTATTCTATGTTTAAAGACGCTCCAGCCTATAACCTAGACCAAGAGAGCACACTTACAGCGATAGACGCCTTACAAACATTTATTAATACTTTCCCGAAAAGTAAGTACGCAGAAAGTTGTAGTCAAAACCTCATTGACCTTAGAGAGCGACTGGAGAGGAAAGCTTACGAGAAAGCGGTGCTTTATTATAATACAAGTGGTGTAACCATAGCAAATTATAAGGCCGCTGTCGTTACAATTGATAATTTCAGGAGAGAATTTCCAGATTCGAGATATAACGAGGAATTGGGTTACATTCAAATTAAATCACAATTTGAATTGGCTGAAAATTCTTTTTTCATAAGACAGCATGAGCGTTACGCAAAGGCTATCACGCTACACGAAGTATTTGTGGACCAATACCCCTCTAGTAACTACAATAAAGAGTTAGCAGGCATCTACAAAGAAGCTCAGACGGAACTAGCTAAAATAATCAAACAAGAAGCTGAGATAGAGAAACTTAAAGCCGAAGAGTTAGAAAGACGCATAAAAGCAGCAGCCCAAGCCAAAGAAGAAGCTATTCTAGGCAAAAATTAAACAATATTGCCTAAGACATCTGCAATAAAAAGTGTACATTTGCAAATCATTTTAAAATTAAAAAACCAAAAGATGGCAGTTAATCCTTCAATTATTACAAGAGATACCGACAAATTGGCGGCCAAAACTAATAATATTTATAAGTCTGTTTACATCGCTTCTCAAAGAGCTAGACAGATTGCGGTGAAAACAAAAGATGAATTAACGTCTAAATTGGCGGAATTTGCCTCTACTGTAGATAATCTGGAAGAGATTTTTGAAAATAGAGAGCAGATTGAAATTTCTAAGTTCTATGAGCGTCAGCCTAAGCCTACGAGCATGTCTTTAGAAGAATTCGAAAACGACGAAGTTATATTCAGAGATAAAACAGAAAGTTCTTCTAGCTTAACTGAGCAAGCCTAGTTCTATCATCGCATTAAGGTTATATTAAAAAGCCCGTTAAAATTAAATTTTAACGGGCTTTTTCGTGTGTCTTAAAATCCCACAGAGTTCATAGTATAGTGCACTGCTATGCGTTTTTCGCTAAATATTAGACAAAAATAAAACCCTAATCGGGTTTTATTTCTTTTGTGCTTTTGGAGCTATAATAATGGTCAATCTCTTACCTTCAAGTTTTGGTGGAGCTTCTGCTTTACCAAATTCCTCTACAGACTCTAGAAACCTTCCTATCAACTCATACCCTCTATCCTTAAAAACTATTTGCCTTCCTACGAAGTGAACAAAAGCTTTAACCTTAGAGCCCTCCTGAAGGAAGTTCTGAGCATGCTTCAATTTAAAATCAAAATCATGGTCGTCCGTATTAGGACCGAATCTAATTTCCTTTATTACAGTTTTCTGCTGCTTGGCTTTTAATTCCTTTTGCTTCTTTTTCTGCTCATATTTGAATTTAGAATAATCTAATACTCTACAAACTGGAGGCTTTGAATTAGGTACAATCTCAATTAAATCTAAACCTTGCTCTCTGGCTAGTTCCCTGGCTTTATCTATTGGGTATACGCCCTGTTCTATGTTTTCTCCTACTAACCTAACTTCCGGTACACGGATACGTTCATTAATACGGTGGAGTTCTTCTTGCCTTACAGGTCTTCTAAAATTTTTCTTAAAGTGTTTTGCCATTCAGCAGTATATATAATTGAGATTTAATATTTAAACGGAGAAACCCTCCGTTTCCTAAAATTGCTTAAATTTTACCAAAAATAGGCTTTGTGTTACTTTGCACCAAACTTAGGAATATTTTTATTTATTTCTATTTTGGCATAAGCTGCAAATTCCTCTACAGTCATCTGTCCCATATCACCTTCGCCTTTCTTTCTTACAGAGACTTTTCCTTCCTCTTGTTCCTTCTCTCCTACTATGAGCATCAAAGGAATCTTGTTGATTTCTGCATCTCTAATCTTACGTCCTATCTTCTCGTCTCTATGATCTACATATCCACGAAATTCGTGTTCTTGTAAGTCTAAATAAAGCTCATTGGCATAATCCTCATACTTTTCAGAAATCGGTAATATGGCAATTTGCTCCGGAGAAAGCCAAAGCGGAAAGTTTCCTGCAGTGTTTTCAATCAAAATAGCAATAAATCGCTCCATGGAGCCAAAAGGTGCTCTGTGAATCATAACTGGTCTGTGCTTCTGATTATCAGAGCCCACATATTCCAACTCGAATCTATTAGGTAACTGATAATCTACTTGTATAGTTCCAAGTTGCCATTTACGACCCAAAGCATCTTTTACCATAAAATCCAATTTAGGGCCATAAAAAGCGGCTTCACCATATTCTATAACCGTGTCAAGTTCTTTCTCGCCAGCGGCGTTAATAATGGCCTGTTCTGCCCTATCCCAGTCCTCATCACTTCCTATATACTTACTTCTGTCTTCCTGACTTCTTAATGAAATCTGAGCACTATAGTCATCAAAGCCCAAAGACTTAAAAACATAGAGTACCAAGTCTATCACTTTTTTAAATTCTTCTTCTACCTGATGGTTGGCACAGAAAATATGAGCATCATCTTGCGTAAAACCTCTAACTCTGGTTAAACCATGTAACTCACCTGATTGCTCATAACGGTAAACCGTTCCAAATTCTGCCAACCTCAATGGTAAATCCTTATAACTTCGAGGTCTAGTTTTGAAAATTTCACAGTGATGCGGACAGTTCATAGGTTTAAGCATGAACTCCTCTCCTTCTTCTGGTGTCTTTATCGGTTGAAAAGAATCTTCTCCGTATTTTTCCCAGTGACCAGATGTTTCGTAAAGCTTTTTGCTACCAATATGAGGGGTTACCACCGGTAAGTATCCAGCCTTAAGCTGAGCTTTCTTTAGGAAGTTTTCAAGACGCTCTCTTAACATAGCACCTTTAGGAAGCCATAAAGGCAAACCTTTACCTACTTTCTCAGAAAACGCAAAAAGATCTAACTCTTGCCCTAGCTTCCTATGGTCTCTTTTTTTAGCTTCCTCCATCATAGTGAGGTACTCTTTCAACTCTCCTTGCTTAGGAAAAGTAATACCATAAATACGGGTAAGTTGCTTCTTAGATTGGTCACCCTTAAAAAAAGCACCTGCCACATTCGTAATTTTGGCAGCTTTAATAAAACCCGTGTTTGGAATATGCGGTCCTCTACATAAATCAGTAAAGTTACCTTGCTTATAGAACGTAATATTACCGTCTTCTAGACCTTCTAATAAGTCTAGCTTATATTCATCATTTTTCTCTTGGAAATAAGCTATAGCGTCAGCTTTTGTCATCGGAATGCGTTCAAACTCATTCTTTTGTCTAGCCAATTCAATCATTTTATCCTCTATTTTTCCAAAATCATTAGAAGAAATAGCCTGCTCTCCAGCATCCACATCATAATAGAAGCCGTTTTCAACGGGTGGCCCTATCCAAAACTTAATACCAGGATAAAGCTCTTCTAAGGCCTCCGCCATAAGGTGAGCAGACGAGTGCCAAAAAGTTGACTTCCCGTCTGTGTCTTTCCATGTCAACAACTGAACCTTGGCGTCCGTAGATATGGGTCTATTGGCATCCCAAACTTCTCCATTAACCTTAGCCGACAGCACATTTCTGGCTAAACCTTCCGAAATAGAAAGAGCTACATCCATGGCTGTAACTCCTTGTTCAAACGCTCTTACACTCCCGTCTGGCAGCGAAATATTAATCATAAATCTGTTATTATATTCCTGTAGAACGATACTCTCGCTCAATTAAATTCGTAATTCTATCAAAGGCCGCCTTCACTTCCTCATCCTGGGGGAAAACCTTTTGGGCTTTTAAATACAATTCTTGTGCCTCTTTATTTCTGTACAATCGTTCTAGACAATATCCCGCACGAAGGTAAATATTTTTTTTCTTGGAAGATTTATCTATCTCCAGTTTAAAGCTTTCATAAGCTTTGGTAAAATTGCCATTTTTCAAATTGATATCACCTATATCTTCATTCACAAAAGAAGCAGAAGGTGAAATGGTCAATATTTCATCATAGATTTTCAATGCACTATCCTGTTTCCCAAGACGCTCCACCACTTTACCTCTATTATATAAGAGCCCAACGTGCGTTTGATTTTTTCTTAAATACTTAAACCCTTTTTCGTTAATTCTACCCGCCGAGTCTAACTTACCCTCCTTTAAATATGCTTTAGCCAAATAGTCATAAGCGTCAGGATTTTCTTCATCTAGGGCCAAAGCCTTATTCAGTAATCGGAATGCAGCATTCAAACTATCATATTTCATCAATAAGCTACCCTTTAGCTGCCAAGCTTGAGCGAACTCCGGCACCATCATTAAGGTCTCATCTATATACTGCTCTGCTAATTTAAGGCTGTCAACCTCAAGATAAAGTTTAGACAGATGCAAATAAAATAGCGGAGACTCCAATCCTGCTCCCGCCGCAATTTCTGCGGTTTGAATGGCTTCTTTTAACAATTTGAGGTTATACTGAATTTCAGATTTCAGGAATATATAATCTTGCCTATTAGGCTCCAAGGTTAAAGCCTGCTCTATATCCTTAAAAGCTTCCGAATTTCTTCCCAGCGAAGCCAGAATCTTTGCTCTTTTATAAAGAGCCTCATCAGAAATGGGATTATTTGTGATAATTTCATTCAGCCTAGCCAAACTTTTGAGCTGCAAAGCGTCAAAGTCCACTTCACCAATTTTGGGCAAAGCCGTGCCATCTCTTTGATTTTTGGCACAGGAAGCGAGTAATAAAACAGTAAAAATTAGAAAATACCGCACTTGAGGTTCTTAGAATGAGCCGTAAAGATCTGAATTTTTTGAATCAAGATAAAGATATTTCAAAAAACCTTTAAACAAAAAGAAGAATTAACCTCCACTCGCTATTTTAGTGAGATAAATGGTCTTTCTAACCTGGGTATATGTGGCTGGAGTATCTCTTTTTCTTTTCCCAAAAAGTCCTCTTTTTGGGGTCTTAGTTTGATTATCATTGACAGACATGGCCTCCATTTTATTTTTACTACCATTCGCTATAAAATAATTACCATACCAGAACTTAACCTCGTTATAAGAGGGCAAAAAGGCTAGATTTTTAGTGGCTTTGGGGTCTCTCACTTCATTTGAGAGTTTATAAAGCAATGGCTTGGTACCTATATTAAAGTTGTTTGCCGCTAAGTCTCCTCTCAAACAATAAGATACTGCACCTTTTTCATTATAGGCCAAAGCTGGCTGAATTTCATTAGAAAGGTTATTGATGTCAATCCTATTAGAACTTAATAGTTCTCCTTCCGGCGTTAACTCCATCACAAAACCCGTAGGATAGTGAAACCCTCTAAAAACCTGCCTGGTCGTAGAATTGCTTCTTTGGTTATAATAACCATACCTATTATTATACCTGCTTCCATAGGCTCCACCGTAGGGAGAAGAATTATAATAGGCATTAGGATTCTGCTCTGTAATAGACTGGTATTGAGCCTTTAGAAATACACCTCCAAAGATAATACTATCATCACCCTCTATGGGGGCATTAGAAAGGAAATTATACGACTTTAATATTTCCTGTAAATCCTCAACAGAAAGACTACGATTTCCTTTTAAAAGTGTGGTGAAAGAATAGGTTTTCATACTACCACCTTCGGTCAAATCATAAACATAAATCCCCTTATCACCTAGATTCGATTGATAGGTACCTAAAACCACTTTTTTACCCGACCGCAGTCTTACTAAACTGGCATCCATCGGAAATTTGCCTCCAGTTTGTTTGATATCCTTTTTAAATAAAATTGTTCCGGTGGTGTCTAAAATGGCGTGCGTTATAAAAGCATCCTTAATAAACTCTCCTTTTTTCTTTTTTTCGTTGGCGTACCCCTTCGTTTTTACAGACCAAAGACTTTCAATTTGATTTTTCTCTGGCAAATATTCAAATAAGTTAACAGCTACTTTTCCTGTTATTTCACTTTCTTCTCTTAGTTGACCTATTTCCGTGTCAAAATTATGTGAGAAGAAAGCGGCACCTTTTTCGTTTGCACCAGCCATTAAGACTTTGTTATCCAAAAAAACGTAATCTTGATCCACAAAAAACGCTCTTAATTCAAAACCATCTTGCTTAATGACCCCGCTTTCAAGATTGAATTCAAAAACCTGGTAATACATTCCACTGGTTTCTGAAAAAAGTAAACTAATGTGATTATTGGCTATGGTGTAGGCCTTGGGAGCATCTTCGGCATCAAGGAATATTTCTTTCTCCCAGATCGTGTTTAAATCTGTGTCTAGTCTGAAAACCTTCGCTTTTGTGATGTCGGTTTTTACCATGAGGACTAAGCCCTGCTCTTTTAACGGAATAAGCATCTGCCATGTGGGTCTTCCTACAACCTCTATTTCCACATTTTTCTGTAATTGGGCAAAAAGATTCGTGCAGGATAAGAGTAAAATTAAAAACAGGTATTTCATATATTTTGAAAAACACTTCTATTTATGAAGGAACAATGATTGCTCAAAAGGTTAATTTTCAGACTTCTCTATGATAATATCGTATGCTTCTTTGGGCACCGGCTGGACAGATAATCTTTGAAGTTTAACTAAAGCAATATCTCTCAAACGATCATCTTCCTTTATTTCTTGTAAAGTAACGCCTCTTTGAAGTTTTTTGACGGGTTCTAGTTCTACCACCACCCATCTATCGTCATCTGTAGTAGGGTCTGGATAATGCTCTTTCACCACTTTGGCTATACCCATTACCTCTTTCCCGGCATTAGAATGATAAAAAAGAACCAAATCATTGACCTGCATGGCTTTCATGTGATTCCTGGCGGCATAATTTCTTACACCATCCCATTTATCTCTACCCAATTTTACAAAATCGTCCCAAGAATAGGTCTCAGGCTCCGTTTTAACCAACCAGAAATTCATATTTGAAAAAATTAATGCTAAATACAATTTAGGAAAACATTGCTAATCTTGACTTAAAACGGTTAAAGCATCACCAATCTTAAAAGAGCCATCTTTTAAGATTTCGCAAGTGATACCTCCATGTCCTCTCATGGCATTATAGCCACCCTTACCAAGGTTTTTCTCCATCCGTGTACAAGGATGGCATAAACCTGTCATTTTTAAAACGGCAGTTCCTAGGCTAAAGGTTGCATCCTTTAGTGCTAAAAGATTTATTCCCGAAACCACCACATTTCTTCTAACTTCTTGCGGATTAATCTCTTCCCTACCCAGCATGCTTCCTACGACCTGTAAATGTTCTTTTTGAATTAGCGTTAGCTGTCTCTTTTTATTTGTCCCCTTGTAGTGGTCTCCTGGCAATCCGCTTAAAACGCTGACATTAACCTCCACCACTTCTTTTAAAGCCACTACCCTTTCTGTTCTAATTCCTATCCATTCAATGAACCCCGGTTGTACAAAATGCTGCATTAAAGATTTTATGTCATCCTTATTATTAAACATCCTTGCTAGTTTATTTTAGGGAGTTTTTCATCCACAGCTTTATGGCCATACTTTTGAATTTTAGGGTAAGATTTACACAATGCTGTTATACCACACGCTCCACATTTGGGAGTACGTGCTAAACAGGTGTACCTTCCATGCAGAATCAACCAATGATGTGCCTTAGGGATAATGTCGTCAGAAAACTCTTTGACTAACTCTTTTTCTACCGTTAAAGGCGTTTTGGCTTTCAGTGAAACCAATCCCAGCCTATGTGATACCCTAAATACATGTGTATCTACGGCCATCGTTGGCATATTATGAATGACAGAAGCAATCACATTAGCCGTTTTTCTTCCCACCCCTGGCAGTCTCACCAGCTCCTCAATGGTTCCTGGCACTACATTATTAAAATCCTGAACTAACATTTTCCCCAAACCCACTAAATGTTTGGCTTTGTTATTTGGATAAGAAATGCTTCTAATCTGATCAAAAACTTCTTCCTGAGAAGCCGCCGCCAAAGCATGTGCATTAGGAAAAACATCAAAAAGATAGGGTGTTACCATATTCACCCTTTTGTCTGTACACTGTGCAGAAAGCACTACAGCTACTATAAGTTCAAAGGGATTAGTGTATTGTAACTCGGTCTCAGGGTTTGGTTGGTTGGTAGAAAAATAATCTATAATGCCTGCGTAGCGTTCTTTTTTTGTCATTTGAAATATAGGGTTTTGAAAGGCGAGCCTTTTGACAATAATAGAGAAGATAGTTTAATATCTAGCGAAATACATAGAAGAGGATTCATCCACTAATGAAGTCTGTTTATGTTATAACAACCATTATCTTACATTCTTTCTTCTATTTCGCTCAAAGTCTTCTAAAACAAAGCCACCTAAACCATCTAAATTAGAATAATAAGCCCTGCCATTATTTACCTTGGTAAAATCTCTTACAAATTGTTTCAAATAAGGGTCTGAGGCAATCATAAAAGTGGTTATAGGAATACTTAGCCTTCTGGCCTGAGCAGCAATGGTTAATGTCTTATTGACAATCTTACGGTCTAAACCGAAAGCATTTTTATAGTAATTGATACCTTCTTTTAGACAGGTAGGCTTACCGTCGGTAATCATGAAAATCTGCTTGTTTTTGGTTTTCCTTCTTCTCAATAAATCCATCGCCAGTTCTAAACCAGCTACGGTATTGGTATGATAGGGTCCTACTTCTAAATATGGAATATCTTTCAATTTAATGGTCCAAGCGTCATTTCCGAAAACCAGGATATCAAGATTATCTTTAGGGTATCTTGTTTTTATTAGCTCTGCCATAGCCAATGCTACTTTTTTAGCCGGAGTTATACGGTCTTCACCATAAAGAATCATGGAATGACTAATGTCAATCATCAAAACCGTAGAGGTATTGAGGTTGGTTTCGGTGTCCATCACCTCTAGATCTTTCTCGGTCAGTCTAAAGTTGTCGCCCAAACCACTATTGACCTGAGCATTTTTAAGACTCTCGGTCATGCTAATTTGCTCTAGACTATCGCCAAACTGAAAAGGTCTTATATCACTACTCTTTTCTCCTCCTTGGCCGGGGAACTTTGATTTATGATTTCCTCCACCTTTAGTTCTTTTTAGCTTACCAAATATTTCATTTAAACTTCGTTTCCTTATGCTTTGCTCACTCTTAGGTGTCATGGTCATTCCTCCACCTTCCTGCTCCTCTTCCTTGATATAGCCATTGTCTTTCAGGTCCTGAATAAAGTCTGCCATGGCATAGGTGTCGTCTGTAAGATTATACCTACGGTCTAGCTCATTCATATAATTAAGAGCCTCACTCACATCACCAGCAAAAATCAAAAGCAGCTGCTGAAAAATATCAAGGAGCTTTTCAAAGTTTGCCC
>NZ_JBSRVI010000020.1:0-6694 GCF_055134445.1 Arcticibacterium sp. | reverse complement strand
GATTCAAACGTGTTAGATATTACTTCATTTCCGTTCTTATCTAGGTAACCATATTTGCCATCTTTTTTGAAAAGGGCTCTGTTTCCTTGAAAAGCTTCAAGTGCTTCATATTGAATAGGAGTTAATAATTTCCCTGAAGTAGAAATAAAACCGTAGTTTTTACCTTTTCTTAATATAGAAAAGCCGTTTTCGAAATCAGAAGCATTGTCGTAATCGCATGATATGATAATGTTTCCTTCCTTATTCAGGAATCCAAACTGACCGTTTATCTGAATTTTAGAAAGGCCATCCTTAAAAGAGTATCCTGCTGTAAATCCCTGAGCCGCTGTTTTATCTGGACCAGTGGCATGAATGAGCGTAGAGGATAAAAATAGAATAAGTATGGTTAAGGCAGTAATAGATTTTTGCTTGATCATGATAAGGGGCATTTATTTACCTACCCAATCCCAAATTCTATGCCAAATACCTTATACGTTTGTTATTATTCGACTTTTTTAATGATTAATCCTCGATTTAAAAGCTAAATAGCTAATATTTTCAAAAAAAGAAGATTTAATCTCTTACTGCTTGAATGCCCGTGCCAAATTTGTGTTTAAGCCAAATTTTTTGTTGAAAAGAAAAGAAAAGGGCTTAATCTTGACTTTCAAGATACATTTTGTTGGGAAAAAGATTTTTAAGTCAAAGCGGCCGCGTATTGCATTTCGTAAAGGTTAGCATATGCTCCTTGTTTTTTCAAAAGCTCATCATGGGAACCTATTTCCACTATTTTCCCCTTATCTACCACCACAATCTTATTTGCTTTTTGAATGGTGCTTAATCTGTGGGCAATAACTACAGCGGTTCTTCCCTTCATCAGTTTTTCAATGGCCTTCTGAATAAGCTCTTCAGATTCTGTGTCAATCGAAGATGTAGCTTCATCTAAAACTATAATATTTGGGTTTTGAACCATGGCCCTTACAAAAGAGATGAGCTGTCTTTGACCTACAGATAGGGTAGCCCCACGCTCCATCACATTATAATCATAGTTCCCTGGTAGCTGCATAATGAATTGATGCACACCCACCATTTTTGCCGCTTCTATAATTTGTTGGTCAGAAATACTATCATCTCCGAGCGTAATGTTGTTTCTAATGGTATCAGAGAATAAGAAAACATCTTGAAGCACCATACCAATTTGTCTTCGAAGATGTGATAGCTCGTATTCCTTTACATTTATACCATCAATTTTTATATCCCCTTTATTGATTTCATAAAAACGCGTTAATAAGTTAACAATAGAACTCTTTCCTGCTCCTGTGGCACCAACAAACGCCACCGTTTCTCCTTTTTTAACATGAAAGGAAATATCCTTTAAAACATAATTATCATCCTTATAAGCAAACCAAACCTTCTCAAAGCTGACCTCTCCTTCAATCGGCGTGGTGATAGTGCCATTATTTTGCATAAATTCGTCACTATCTAAAACTTTCAATATTCTATCTGTACTCACAATTCCCATCTGAAGCGTATTCACCCTGTCCGCTATCATTCTAATAGGTCTGAAGAATTGATTGATAAACATAATAAAGGCCGTAATAGTACCGAAAGTAACATCGGCTGCGGGATTCAAAATCTCTTTGGCACCATACCAAACCACCAAGCCCACACCAAGAGCAGAAATGACTTCTACCACCGGATAATATACCGAGTAATAAAGTACAGACCTGATGTTGGCGTCTCTGTGTTTCTCGTTGATGTCTAAAAACTTTGAAAATGATATTTTTTCTGAATTGAAAACTTGCACCAGACTCATGCCTGTAATCTGCTCTTGCATGAAGCTGTTTAAATTAGAAACGGCATTTCTGACTTGGTTGAAAGACTTTTTTACCTTCTCTTTAAAGATATAGGTGCTAATAAGCATGAGCGGAATGGTGCTTAAGCTTATAAGCGATAAACGCCAGTCTGTATAAAACATGACCGCCATGATTAGGATGAGTTGAAGAATATCCCCAGCGATAGCCGCAAATCCGGAACTAAAGACATTTGAAAGTGTCTCAATATCTGAAATGGTTCTGGTTACCAGTCTTCCAATAGGTGTTTCATCAAAAAACCTGAGCTTAAGGCTAAGGATTTTGTCATAAAGCTCTATTCTAATATCTCTAATAATATGCTGACCTAGCCATCCCGCTAAATAGGTATTGAAAAAAGAGAGTAAAGAGGATGTAAACAATAGCCCAATCATTATCATGAGCATTTTAGTCAGCTCAGAATAGCTGCCACTTGTAATGGGCCCGTCAATGGTGTATTTTATCAATAATGGCATAATAGGAGACATAACAGCTCCTAATAATATGAACACCACTAACATTATAAACCGACCTTTATAAGGGTTTATGAATGTGAAAAGCCTTTTTAAAACAGCCTTATCAAAAATTTTTCCGCTTACTTTTTCTTCTTGCAAGATTTCGCTTTTTAGAGTCTTTACCTAAAACTACAGACCAAATGTTTTCGTTCAGATATTCTAAAGGAAGATAGCTCGTATATTTCTAAGCTATTTTCTCTAAGCTTTTTCTGTTGGCTGTTAGAATATCCTTTATATCCTTTGTGCTTAGTGCCGCAGATATAAACATCGTCTCAAACTGAGAAGGTGCCAAATAGATACCTTGCTGTAACATATTTCTAAAATAATTACCAAAAGCTACCGTGTCTGAGGTCAGAGCAGTTTCAAAATTAACCACTTTTTCAGCAGTAAAGAATAAGCTATACATAGAGCCCACCTGATTCATAGTGAAAGGTAGACCAAGGTCGTTTAAGTCTTTTTTTATTCCATGAACTATCTCCGAAGTAGTCTGCTCTATTTGTTCATAAACCTCAGGATTATCTCTTAAGTGACGTAGCATGGTCAAACCAGCAGACATGGCTATAGGATTTCCAGAAAGTGTTCCTGCTTGGTAGACAGGCCCTGCCGGACTTACATAATCCATCAATTCTGTTTTCCCACCATAAGCACCTACTGGCATTCCTGCTCCTATAATTTTACCTAGGGTAGTCATATCAGGAATTACGCCAAACCTTTCTTGTGCCCCGCCTATGGCAAGCCTAAAGCCTGTCATGACTTCGTCAAAAATCAAAATTATTTTTTCTTCGTCACAAATTTTTCTCAAGCCTTCTAAGAAACCTTCTGCGGGAAGTACGCAGCCCATATTTCCTACTACGGGTTCTAAGATAATCGCAGCAATCTCGCCTTTATTGGCAGCCACTAAAGTTTTAACGGCTTCTAAATCGTTATAAGGTGCTAGTAAGGTGTCTTTGGCTGTACCCACCGTTACACCAGGGCTGTTTGGTTCGCCCATGGTTATGGCACCACTTCCGGCCGCTATTAAAAAGGAATCACCATGACCATGGTAACAGCCTTCAAATTTTATAAACTTATCTCTTCCCGTAAACCCTCTAGCCACTCTTATGGCAGACATGGTAGCTTCTGTGCCAGAGTTAACCATTCTTACCTTATCAATAGAAGGCACGAGTTCCGAAATGGTTTTAGCCATTTCTACTTCCAAAGAAGTAGGTGCTCCAAACGAGAATGAATTTTTTAGAACTTGCTGCACTTTCTCTTCAACGGGCTTAAAAGCATGCCCTAGCAGCATTGGCCCCCAAGAGTTGATAAGATCAATGTATTGATTGCCATCAACATCATATAAATAGGCACCTTCGGCTCTATCCATAAATATTGGATTTCCACCTACAGCTTTAAATGCTCTTACAGGAGAATTTACACCTCCAGGGATATATTTTTGTGCTTCAGCGAAAAGCTGGTTACTTTTTTCAGTCATTGATATTTACTAATTCGAATCTTCCGTGGTTATATTTTACAATTGGAACCAGTTTGTTTTCAAAACTCTTGTTTGAATAATTGAAACCAGAAAGAAGAAGGTCATCCATTTGAGGGCTCTCATTGAGGTTTAAACGGAATATTTCTTTTCCATCTTTTAACATTCTGGCATAAAATAACATCATGTCATAGCCTAAATAGGCATAGTAAGAAGGAATCATCTTCATTCTTTCGATATAAGCCATATTGAAATCATGGACAGAACTTTTTTCTGGATTGATAAATTGTGGATAGATGATATATAGGTTTTTGGATAACAGGCTTCTAGAGACAGATTCCATATTAAAACAGGCGTCTGTTGCTATAACCGTGGAGTCTAATTTGTTTTGACTCAGAGCTCTTATCATCTTAGGACCAAATTTAGAATCACCCGTCATAAAAACGTGACCTACATTCTTCTTATTAATAATGGAAGACTGGTCGTCAAACCTTTTTTCCTCGATTATTTTATAACCTCTTTTCTTGGCTGTAATACCGTAGATGTGAGCCAGAATAGAATCTTTTCTGGAACCATCGTGATAGATACTAACCGTCTTTTGTCTTCCTAAAGATTCTACGTAGTTTAAGCATTCTTCCGCTTGAGTTTCATTGGATGCTTGTACCAGAAATCTTGAATCCGAGTCGACTATGAGGCTTCTGCTATTAGAAATAGGATGAACTTGGAAGATTTTATTCTTGTCGGCAAATTCCTCAGCAAGTTTATTTGGTCTGCCGTAAAGTGGACCAAAAAACAAGTCGATCATCTTGAAATTTTTATCATTCAAATACTTCTGAAGACTTTCTGGGGTCTTAATAACATCAAATCCGTAAAGCTTTACGGGGATTTTTTCTTTGGCAAGTTTTTCTGTGGCCATCTTCATGCCCATATACATGTCGTAAACGAACCTGTTTTCGCCTGTAGCATCTTTTATATTGATGTCTTCTAGTTCAAAAGGCAGTAAAACTCCTATGTCTATAGTTTTGTCGTCATAGCTTCTTTCATAATTAACTTGACCATTTGTGGAGCGGCTGCCCTCTTCTGGTAAAATCTCAAAAAGGTCTGTGAGTTTATCAGATAGCTCTAAATCCGTTTTGGTATTATATTTTCTGCTTTGTATCCTTTTTACCAGTGTCTCCGCAATGACCCTTTCATTCGGGAATTTTTGATTTAGCTCCTTAAGAAGTAGAATGTTTTCGATTTTTGGGATGTCTGTTTCCAGTAAGCCTTGTACATCTTCTTCTAGTTCCTTAGCGTTTATTCTATTGAGGAAAGAAAGCCCTTCTTCATAGTATTTATCTTTAAAGTTGGCGTAGGCATATAGGTAATAAACCTCATCTATTTTCGACCAATCAGGGTATCTGGTAAATAAATCTCTCAACGAAGCCCTAGCCTGGTAGGCTTTATTCTCCTTTAAAGAGGCCAGAGAAAAATAATAGAGGACATAAGGAACCACCGCATTATCATAGCTGGGAGAAGAAAGGGGCGTTAGCTTCTGTAAAACACCCTTAAAGTCTTCTTCGGCGTATAGTTGAACAGCCGCCTTATAATCTAAAAGGTACTCTTGGTCAGACCGTTGTGCGGAAGCCAAATGAGCCAAGAATATAAATCCTATTACGAAATAACGCATATGTCTTTTGGGGTTCTATAGTAAAAAAACAAAGATGTTCTGTACTAATCAACGCACAGAACACCTTTTATTATTTGTTTTTATTCTTACGCTGCTTCAAATCTTGGGCTTTTTGTTTATTAGCTTCTTCCTGAGCTTGAAGTTGCTTTTGCATATAGTCCGCAAATTTGTTTTTCTTTTTAGGCTTCGTAGCGTAATTCTTTTTGTTTTCTAGTAATACCGCTCTGATTTTATCTTCATCTATAAACCTCTTAACAGTAAGCTGCTGACCAATAGTTACTAAGTTAGAAACTAAATAGTAGAAACTCAAAGCTGCAGGGAAACTGTTCAAAACAAAGAAGAAAACCAATGGGAAGACGTAAGATATCTTTTTCATATCTATGGGTCCTGGCTGCTCTGGCGTAATCTGATTATTGTAATAAGTAAATGCCAAACTGGAGATGGTCATTAACACAACAAAAAGACTCAAGTGATTTCCTATAATCGGCAAACTGGTAGCCCAGCTAATAGGTGCATCATAAGTAGAAAGGTCATTTGCCCATAAGAATCCTTTCTGACGGAACATTTCCATGTTTGGAAAAAGGAAGAAGACAGACATTAATATAGGCATCTGAAGCAGCATAGGTATACAGCCACTAAGCGGACTAACGCCTACCTGCTGATAAAGCTTCATGGTTTCTTGTTGAACTTTAACGGTGTCATCACCAACTCGCTCTTTAATTTCTGCTATCTCAGGAGCTAAGATCTTCATTTTAGCCGAACTGGTATAAGATTTATAAAGTAATGGTGTTAAAGCAAATTTGATGATAAGAACCACTACAATAATAAGGAAACCGTAATTAGAGAAGAACTGCTCTAACCAGTTAAAAAGAGGTACAAAAACGAACCTATTAATAGGTTTTACAATGTCATAGCCCAAATAAAGGTTCTTGGTGAATCCTTCAGAAATTGGCTTAAGATCTTTAATCGTGTTTGGTCCGAAATAGAAGGTGAAATTTCCTTTACCTGAGGTCAATCCGCTATATGGGATTTGGGCAGAAACGGTAGCATCTTTTACGATTACAGTGTCATTTTTTGGCGTAAGAAGGGTCAAACTTAAATTTTCGAAGGCCTCATTTTTGCTCACTAAACCAGTGGTGAAATACTTTTGTTTGAAAGTAAACCAGGTGATAGGCGTTTCAGCTTGCTCTGTGTCATCACCAACGCTTCCTAGACC